>JBCCQC010000032.1:0-14137 GCA_039024535.1 Chloroflexota bacterium | reverse complement strand
GGTGCAGCAGCAGCTTGCCATTGGTGCAGAGCCTGACCTGTGGATCTGGTGGCCGGCAGAAGGTGCCGCTGGCCTTGGCTCCCTGCGTGACCTTGCTGGAACTGACATCCCTGTTCTTCAGATTAATCAGCTCCCGACGGAAGAAGCAGAGCCATTTGTCGTCGGTTACGCTGGCCCGGATGACGCCCTGCGTGCGGCAAATGCTGGCGAAATGATGGTTGAGCTGATGGAAATGATGGAGATGGAAAGCGCTAACGCAATCGGTGTGACCTACCCTGTTGCCTATGGTGGCTACCCGCTGTCCATCGAAGCGTTCCTGGGCGCTATTGAAGGCTCTGGCATTGAGTTCATTGCAGAGTCTAACGAGGGCTTCGGGTCTCAGAATGGTTACAATGGAGCTGCTGCACTCATCGCACAGCTTCAGGATGAAGAAATTGACTTCATTTATGGCATGGATGACGCGATTCTTCAGGGTGCGATTCAGGCTCTTGAAGAAGCTGGCTTTACTGTCGGTGTAGACGATTCTGCTGATATTATTGCAGTTGGCACGGTATGCAACGGCGACCGCCAGTTGTTCGAGGAAGAGCGCCAGTATGGTACAACCCTCCAGGCACCGCTTCTGGAAGGTCAGCTTGCGATCCAGGTAGCAGACGAGTACCTGACCAATGGCGAAATTGAAAACTTCCTCAACTTCACCCCGAACCCGTCCGTACGCTACAACGAGTGGGAAGAATTTACCCTCGAGGGCTTTGACGGTGAAGAGTACACCATGAACGAACTTTGCACATGGGGTATCCCTGAAGAGGAAATGGAAGAGAGCGACGGCTAAACCCGTTGGTACTACCGCTTATGTGCCCGACGGATACAGTCAGACTGTGTGCATCGGGCACACCACGAATATAATTGTCCCTGATGGCATGTTGCCCTCTTTCTTGCGGATAGATAAATTTTATTTGGAGTAGACTAACTATATGGTCGCAAATCCCATATCGACAGGGGCAGAAGACAGCAGTACGCGTTCTGATAGCATCCTCAACATGACAGACATTACGCGCCATTATGGATCAATCCAGGCATTGAAAGGGGTTGATTTTAACCTGCGGCGCGGCGAAGTGATGGCCCTTGTGGGCGAAAACGGCGCAGGCAAATCCACACTGGTGAAAATTATCGGTGGGTTCGACAGTAACCACGGCGGCATTATTGAACGTAACGGCGCAAGGATCGAACTGACATCGCCCGCCCATGCAGAGTCCAACGGCATCGCTATTGCACAGCAAGAGTTAAGCCTCATCCCCACGATGACAGTTGCTGAAAATATTTTTCTGGCTTCTCCAAAACAGCGCATGTGGTCGAGCATTCGGCAGAAGGCTAAACTTGCGAAGACCTATCTTGACCAGGTGGGGCTGACCGAAGTAGACCCGAAGGCGCGTGTTGACCGGTTATCCGTCGGTGAGCAGCACCTTGTGGAGGTAGCGCGGTTGGTGGCACGCGACGCCGAAATTTTGATACTGGACGAGCCGACCGCAGCGCTTGGCGAGGCAGAGAGCCGCCGCATTTTGAACATGGCGCGTAAACTTGCTGACGCGGGCAAGTCCATTATTTATGTGAGCCATCGCATGGACGAAATTTTTGAGATTGGTGATCGGGTGACTGTTTTACGTGACGGACAGAGCCAGCCAGCCGTTGATATTGCAGCCCTCAACGTCCATATGCTTATTGAGCGGATGCTGGGACGTAAGCTGGAAAACATGTTCCCGGAACGCGACCGGAACCGGCCCGACGGCGAAGTGGTGCTGGAACTGGACAAATTGTGGCCCGATGGCATCGTTTTGCCGGTGACACTGCAAATCCGGGCGGGCGAAATTTTAGGGCTGGCGGGACAGTTGGGCAGTGGCAGCGGCTATCTGCTGGCAGCGCTTGGCGGCGCACGGCAAACCCGCAGCGGCACGCTCCGCATCAAGCTGGATGAAGCGCCTGATGCACAGTTCCGTGAGTTTTTGCCGCAGTCACCGGCAGAAGCGATTGACAACCGGATTGCTTATTGTTCGTCCGACCGAAAAAAGGATGGGCTTTACCTGGAGCGCCCGATTGTCGAGAACCTGTCTTCCCCGGCGCTGGAAAGGGTATCGCGGTTCGGATGGATGAACCACGGTGAGGAGCGCCGTATGGCGGGTGAACTGGGCGAGGCGATGACGGTGGACACCAATCGTCTGCAAGACAATTCGCAGGTGCTAAGCGGTGGCAACCAGCAAAAGGTAACGGTTGGTAAGTGGTTGTCGATTGAGCCGCGCGTGCTGCTTATTGACGAACCCACCCGTGGTGTTGATGTGGGCGCACGCTCGGAAATTTATCAGCGCTTGCGCGACCTGGCAGACAGCGGCGTGGCGATTGTATTTGCATCGACAGATATTCAAGAAATTACGTATTTGCCAGACCGCATCGCCACATTCTATCGTGGGCAGCACATCAATACCTTTAAGACACATGGCGACGACAGCGATCAAATTCTCAGGGAGATTACACATCCCTTTGATGAAGCTGGCCCACAGAAGGAGGTTTAAAGTATGAGTAGTACGTCAACACAGCAGTCGGCCTCATCAGGGGGTGGGCTATCGCTGAAGTCACTTACGGGAGGTCTATCTACATGGGTTATCGTGCTGATAGCTATACCCGCTATTCTCCTGATCTATGGCGCATTTACAACAGAAAATTTCCTGACCGCACAGAACATCAAAACTATTCTTCGCTCGACGGCATTCGTGGGCATTTTCGCAATCGGCCTGACGTTTGTGACCATCAGTGGTAATTTCTTTTTGCTTTCGCTGGAAGAAACCGCAGGGCTTGCCTCACTTATGTTTGCGTTTACGCTGGCGAGTGGGCTGGATGAGGGAACCGGGTGGTTAACGCGGATGTTCGGGTTTTCCGATGGGTTGGGGCTGATACCGGCACTGGTGGTTACGGTTGGGGTTGCGGTTTTGATCGGCGCGGTACAGGGGGCAATCGTTGGCTCTGGTGGCAACCCTATTGTGGTTACGCTGGGTGCGGCAGGCATTATCTTCGGGATTGCATCGTGGACGAGCAACAACGCGGTTATTTTTATAGAACGCCCTCACCCGGCAGAGTGGCTGGGCACGGGGCTTACTGCAACGGTGCCCAATGTGACGTGGGCATTTGTTGTGCTTGCCATTCTGGGTGAGATTGTGCTGCGTTATACCAGTTTTGGGCGTAGCTGCTACCTTGTTGGGGCAAGCAAAGATACTGCACACAGCACGGGCTATAATTCTTTCTGGAAGGCCGTTCAGGTTTTCGCGCTGGCATCTGTTGCGGCGGCGCTTGTGGGTATTTTGTTTGCTGCTCAAATCAGCCAGGGGCAGGTCAGCCTGTTTCGTGCGGCGATGGGCAGCAGTGGCTCACTGGCAATCAGTGCGATTGCGTCCGTCATGGTTGGCGGAACATCCGTTTTTGGCGGGCGTGGCTCCATCTGGCAAACGGTGCTGGGTGCGCTGTTCATCAGTGTTGTTGACAATATGATGGTATTACGCGGTTTTGAGAGCGGGCCGCGCATTCTCTTTGTTGGCCTTACTGTGGTTGCAAGCATCAGCCTGTATGCTCTCATTCGGAGGAACAGAACACGATGAGCACGATAACGAATAAAAGTAAGCCTGTGGGCGCGTCTGAATCGCCTTTTGCAAGGGTGCAGGAGTGGATCCTGATTAACTCACAGATTGTTTTCACCATTCTTGTTGCCGCAGGCATCGGGATGTATTTTTCACTGGAATTTGAAAACTATGCGTCATGGCGTAACGCCTTTGCCATTCTGGAGCGCTTTCCGGAATTGGGGCTGATTACACTTGGCTTTACTGTGACGATTATTGCCGGGGAAATTGACCTGTCGATGGGGTCGATTGCGGCGCTGGTGGGGGTCATTGTTGTACGGCTGAACGACCCGATAGGTGCAGTCCCTGCTATTGTGGTGGGGGTTGGGGTGGCGACTGCGATTGGCGCGTTGCAGGGCTACCTGATTGCAATTCTACGCATCAGCGCGATTGTATTTACACTGGGCACACTGATGCTGTTGCGCGGTGTGTCGTTGTTCGTGGCGAATGAACAGACGGTTGTTCTGCGTGAGTTTGCTTTTGGTGACTGGCTGAAGGATCGCATCGTTATCGGTGAAGCAGAACTTATTCTATCGCCCGCAAGTGTGATTGCGCTGGTGGTTTTCGTGCTCATCGGGCTGTTTTTGATGTATCACAAGTGGGGCCGTGAGATTTACGCAATTGGTGGCGCACGCCGAGAGGCACTGGCAGCCGGTGTGCCGTTAACACGTCCGATGATAATCACGTTTGCAATCAGTGCCTTCTGTGCGGGGCTTGCCGGGGCGATTATTGGTTTGCGGGCCGGGTCTGCGCAGCCATTGGGCTTGCAGGGGCTTATCCTCACAGGGCCGACGGCAGCGTTTGTGGGCGGTGTGAGCATCAGCGGCGGCAAGGGGTCGGCTTTTGGTGCAGCACTGGGCACTGTGACAATTGCCCTGCTTCAGATCGGTCTTATCTTTCTGGCAACCCCGGCTTACATCGGGCGGCTGGCAATAGGGACGCTACTTACAGTTGTTATCATCGTAGAAATTGGCGCTCGCTGGCTGGATCGCTTCCAGACGCGGCGGACGCTGCTACGACGATGGACGCTGGAAGGCGAAGGACGACCTCAAACCTGACGCCAGCGTGGGTTATCGAACGCCTCTGGAACGGATGAGTGTGTCCAGCCTGTTGATCGGGGCATTGTTCGATAACCCACATAAGCAGCAAATCGCATCACCTGTACCTGAACACTACCTATCGGGTGGTGGGTGTAGTGCATTTACCTGAGCTAAGAGATTGTCATCCTCGCTCAGATACTCCTCAATCGCTCGATCTGTGAAGTCAAAACCAATCTGAAGAAACTCATCGGTGCGGCTAAAGTCAATGAGTCCACCATCCCCGAGATGCTGGTCGATCAACAGATCGACCCCGGACTCAAGATAAGACTGAATGTAGTTACTGTG
Source organism: Chloroflexota bacterium (assembly GCA_039024535.1). Lineage (GTDB taxonomy): Bacteria > Chloroflexota > Anaerolineae > Aggregatilineales > Phototrophicaceae > DAOTTY01. The sequence continues at coordinate 9,096 of JBCCQC010000032.1, read as the reverse complement.
CAGGAACGCACTCCGCACGAATATGTCATATAACAGCGGGAAGCGTAATTTTTTCTTGATAAATGGGTTGTATCGGTTAAACAACGCACGCCAGCCGTTCATGGTCGTTGTCATGTCATACTCATCAACATCTTTTGGCGGGTTGCCCAGTGTTTGATAGGCGACAACAACATGGGCGTCAAACTGCTCGCGTACAATATTGGACGGGAGGTTGTTCACAAAACCGCCATCCAGGTAAAGCCGTCCATCTCGAAATACAGGGGGCCACAGCCCCGGTAGGGACATGCAGATGCGTGCTGCCAACCACGCTGGCCCTGTCATCAGAATTTCCCCCCGTCCGCGTGTGATGTCGCTTACCGTTACAAATGTCGGTGTCCAGAAATCCTCAATCTGTACGTCGCCGTAAACACGCTGCAATAAGGTGTCAGCGCCTCGTCCTGTTGTCAGTGCCACCATCGGGAAAGTCCACTCTAAACCTTCGGTCGGGTCAACCTCTGCTGCAACCTGATACATATCGGGAACGTTCGATAGCATCCCGTACATGAGTGCGATGTGCCCGCCAGCGCTGGAACCTGCAATGAGGTCAATTTCGATACCCCGGTCACGCAGTGCATGAATCATCCCAATAGCGCTATAGCTTCGTGCGCCACCGCCACTGATAATCAGTGCAACTGAACTGCGCGTCATTCGACGTGCTAAGCGTCGTGTGTGCATCGGATCGTTCAACCGCACATGGTGGTGCCGGTGACAACGCTCTGGCAATAGCCAGCGCCGGGTGTTGACCGGACGTTTCGTTTCTGGCGGGTGCAGTAATACCAGTTCTCGTTTTGTATCGGGGTATTGCTTGAGCAGTAGCTGTTCAACCGCAGACAAGTCCGGGGATGCATCGGCGGTGGCGACGATCAGTATATCGTCTGCCTGATTGATACAGCGCTGCGTCCATGCAGACCAATGATCGTCACACAGATAAATGATGTAGTTATGATTCTGCTCGACCGTTACCAGACGACGATCCAGAATAAGGCTCAACTCTGCCTGAATGGGCGTCTGTGAAATGCCGGCTACTTCCAGTAAGTCATCAAACGCGCTGGCGTCCAGCACGAGGGTATCTCCAAAGTATTCCAGTTCTGGTAACAGTGCCTGTGTGATGAACTGGTGAATTTCTTCTTTGTTGCCAATTGGACATATTGCAAAGGTGTGATTCGTACTGCGGTTCACCGTTGCTGCTGGATTCTGTGCAGCCTGCAACCGCCGGGTGATAATTCCGGTTAACTGGATTGCGAACTCCGGGTGCCGGTGTACAAGTTGCTCGAAGCCCTGTCGGTTTATCGACGCGACATGCGTTGACCGAACGGCAACGACGTTTGCTGTGCGTGGTGAATTGTCGAACAGTGCGCCTTCCCCCACCATGTCCCCCGGTTCAATTTCACCAAGGACGTGTGTTTCATCTTCGTTTGTGCGTACTGCGTTGAGGCGTCCGGTCAACACGACATACATTCGATCACCGATTTCCCCCTGTGAGATGAGGACGTCGCCGCGTTCAAGCTGATGCCAGTCGAAGTGCGCTTCCAGCAGGTCTAAATCTGTTTCGCTCAATTTACCGAGGTATCGCGTCATGGCCTGTGCCAGATACAGACGGTTTAAGAGTGATTTCTCTGCCGCGACAAGGCGCGTAATTAACCCTGGAAGATCAGATGCAAGCTCATATACGCGGTCACGATGGAATTTTAGCAGTGCGCTGTCCGTCACTGCACGCACGCTGACGCTATGTATCCCACCGCTCAGTATATCTGCCTCTCCGATGCTGTCCCGTTCTCGCAGGCGATAGATTTCACCGTCGAAATCGGGAGATTCAACAATCAACTCACCTTCCATCACAACATAGATGCCATCGCAGTGATCGCCCTGTCGAAACAGATAATCGCTGGCGGCAACCATCGTGACCGGCGCATTGCTCGTCGTTTCGTTGTAGATGTCGTGCAGATGGTTGCCATGTTCTTCTGCGTAGGCACGCAGTATTTCCAGAAAAGTGGGATTCTTTTTTGTCATTGTGGAAATCCACTCCTTGCACTCTCAATAAATCTACAGGCCAGCCAGCCAGCAACGAACCGTAAATGATGAGGATTCAACGGCGATTGCACAGGTGTATTGTGAAGTGATGGGCAGCATTCGTACATATAGCGGCTGATCCAGATCGGGAAGACGAACCGAAACCGATTCATCACGGAGCGGGGTTACGCTGAACGACGCGAGGGATATGTGTAAACCGCGCCCGTCAGACTTTATCACAGCTTCTTTCCTTGTCCAGCAGGTATAAAAGCCCTGTTTGCGCTTCGATGCTGGCAGTGTTGCAAGTTCGGCCTGTTCATCATCTGAAAAGTAGTTTTTCGCAATCGTGAGCATGTTCAGCGTGGCCCGATGGTATTCGATGTCAATTCCGATCTGGCGTCCATTCCAGATAGCACAGACGGCATATGCTTCTGCATGGCTTACGTTAAATGCCAGTGCAGCATCAATGGACGGTTTTCCGTAGTCCCCGATGTGATAGCGTATCAGGCCGGGATTTTGCCCTGTGTATGCGCTCAATATCATGCGTAAACGCGCCCGTCGGACGATAAACCGATCTGATAACGTGCGGGTCAAAAATTGCATGGCCGATGTGTGTTCTTCTGGTGAGAGAACGGACTGGAGTTGACTTACCGTAGCATGGGAATGTTGCAGAGGGATCAACCAGACATCGGCAGTATGTTCTGGCAGGTGTATTCGTCCAGCGGGAGGCCGTTTCCAGATGGTTTGATTAAAGCCCATAGCAATCCTGATTGTTCAATAGCGAGTATGTGGCGTCCAATTATCACAGAATTTCAATCTCAGAGATTGCCTCCTGCTGGCGGATTGTTTCCAGAATTTGCCTTGATGTGGCACTATCCCCACGCATTGCAACCCATGCCACACCTGCACCGAGAAATGCCAGTAGAGCACTGGCCCACGCGATCACATGGAACATGTCAACAAACGCCATGCGTATTGCCAACTGAATGGGCGCAACCAGTGATTCGGGGGCATTGGTGGGGACACTGGCGTTACCCAGTTCGTTGGCTTGCTGCTGTAGCGCAATGGAAACGTCTGGCGTTAATCCAAGGTCGCTGGTTCGGCCAGTTAATGCCTGGCTGTATGCTGATAACCCGATTCCCCCCAGCACAGCAATAGCAAAGAGACTGGCGACCCGAACGTTTGCATTATCAATACCAGACGCACTGCCGACATTGTCATCCGGGACGCTGCTCATCATCGTGGTATCTAACGGGACTATTGTGACCCCGATACCACTACCAATCAACAAAATCGGGATGAAATATGTGCTCCAGTAAGCGTCTACACCCGTTGTAAGCCCTATTCGCGTCATCAGTACAATTCCGATACCAACCATCAATGCGCCGACTGCGACGAGACGCCCTGCTGCCACATGCTCCCCGACGTAAGCCACGATAAAGGACATCAGAATCAATGAAATAACGTACGGCAGGGCAGCCAATCCCGTTTGAAGCTCGCTGTAACCCTGGATTTGAATCAGGTTGAGCGAAAAGAAATAGATGATGGCTTCCATTGCCATGTAGAGCAGAAATTGCGCAATATTCGTTGCCCGGAACAGTGGAGAGCGAAACAGATACAGGGGAACCATAGGCGCTGGGAAGTGCTGCTCCCACCAGACGAAAACGGCGATACCTGCACCGCCAGCCACTACCAGCAGGGCAGTGAATGTGGTTATGCCACTCTGTCCGATTTCGATAAAGCTGTAGACCATTGCGCCAAGGCTTACAGTTAGCAGCAGCGCACCAACCCAGTCAACGTTCTGGAGTGAGCGTGTTATCGTTCGCGTTGGGGTGAACCGGCTGACGCAGAACAGGGTCAGTATGGCAAAGGGGATGTTGATGAAAAATACCCCCCGCCAGTAGCCACTTGATGCCAGAAACCCACCCAGTACGGGGCCAATGAGGGACATTGAAATTGCGAGTACAGAGTATAAACCGATGGCCCGGTGGCGTTTCTCATCGGAGAAATGACCGGTCAGTACAGCGAGTGCGCCGGGTATCATGAGTGCTCCCCCGATGCCCTGTATTGCACGCGCACCCAGCATTACCGCGAGATTGCCCGCCAGACCGCTTGCCCCTGAACCGAGTGTGAACACGAGAATCCCCAGCACGTATGCCCGACGATGACCTATCACATCCCCCAGGGAGCCGCCCACGATGAGCAGGGAGGCAAGCATTAACTGATAGATGTTGGTGATCCATAATAACCCGGCCCCATCTACTGCGAGATCAACCTGTACCTGTGGGAGGGCAACCACCAGTGAGCTAAGCCCAACGTAGCCCATGCCAGTGCCAAGCCCGGCACCGATTACTACCCAGCGATCATCTTCTGGCGCAAACATAAGATTCTGCTTTCTTCAGGTGTGTTCGGTCAAACAGGTGGATCAATCTACGAACGGACTTCTACTGCCCTTGCCCGACGCGAAAAACGCCGCTGCCATGTTTTGCTTGCTGTACGCGACATGTCGATAGTCCAGTAGATTGTCAGCACTGTGTTCAGCAAAAATGTGAATGGAACGAAGATTGACCAGAAAAAGGACAGTGGAAGAGCTGACTTATCAATTCCGTAGAAGTAGTAGATCATCAGCGCCCCGAAGATGCCAACCCGCAGCACGACCCACGCACCATACTGAATGAGATACCAGAGGTAGGTTTGTGGATGCCTCGCTGCTTTGAGGATAAGCATGATTTTGAAGGGGATTGCATATAACAGGCTGAGGAAACCCACCCATATGAATATGTATTCCCAGTGCCCCAGCAGTAACGCTGTTCCGAACAGCACCATGAAACCGACGTGGTGGATCACCTTATCCAGAACGAGGGGTTCGTTGAGGTAATACGGTGCGGCGATGATGTGTACGATGTAATATGCAATGTTCGCCACGGTGAGCGTGAAGTATAACCGTGAACCGTTCGTCAACCAGTCGAACCGTTGTGGATCCCACATGAACATCAGCCCACACACAACGCATATCAGCACGTATTGAAGCAGCGCCATCCAGTCCATGTGCTGTTCTTTTGTTCTGTTGAGGTGAAACGGGTTACGCTCAAACCATTGCGCTATGGCAAGCCACAGGCAGGCAAAACTGCTTAACTGCAAGACGAATAATGCCGGGATGCTCATCACATTCAGATAAAAGATGCTGATTGACAGTAAGGTGATGCCCACCGGAAAAGTGATAAATGGATTTGTTTTGATAAGTGCGGTCATTTCATGTTACTCTTACGATCTGTACGGCACCGTAATCATATTACGCGACATCTCGACATAGAGTATAAGTCCTGCAAAAATCTTTTTGACACAGTTCCAATATTACCGGACACCAATGTAGTATACCTGCTGAGTGGAACCCGGATAACAATCGGCATTCCACGGTGCCAGAACCTCAAAATCAATGTGCGATTTCAAAGAGGATTAAATGACAGTCGATAGAGTTCGCAGGACACCCGTTGCCATCGTCGGCATTGCTACGATTGCACCAATGGCGGAGAATACGACCCGCTTCTGGCAAAATATCCTCGATAAAGTTGATGCGATTACCGAGGTTCCGCCGTCACGCTGGGCAATTTCGGATTATTACGACCCCGACCCGACAACCCCGGACAGAACATATTCTAAAGTGGGAGGATTTTTACCTGAAATCCCGTTTGATCCGCTGGAGTTTGGAATTCCCCCCAACATTCTGGAAGTTATTGACACCTCACAGCTATTGAGCCTTGTCACGGCAAGGCGAGTTCTGGAGGATGCCGGGTATCTTGATGCACCGTCAGCCGTGCGTGATCGAACCGGCGTTATTCTGGGTGTGGGTGGTGGGCAAACGCTTATCGGGCCGTTGCTATCACGGTTGCAGCACCCGGTACTGGAGCAGATTTTACGCTCGGTTAACCTGCCGCAAGAGCAAATTGATACCCTTCTGAATACATTTTCACAGGCATACGTTCCGTGGGAGGAGAATGCTTTCCCCGGACTGCTGGGCAACGTTATCGCCGGACGGATTACCAACCGCCTTGATCTGGGTGGCATCAATTGTGTGGTGGACGCCGCCTGTGCCAGTTCCATCAGTGCAATCAAGATGGCTGTCTCTGAATTGCAAGAGGGCAATGCCGATATGATGATTAGCGGGGGTGTGGACACGGATACATCCCCGTTTATGTATCTGTCATTCAGTAAGACGCCAGCGCTTTCTAAACATGGGCGCAGCCGCCCATTTGATGAGTCAGCCGATGGGATGCTGCTGGGTGAAGCGATTGCTATGTTCTGCCTCAAACGCCTGGATGATGCAGAGCGTGATGGCGACCGAATTTACGCTGTCATTCGGGGCGTGGGTGCGTCCAGTGATGGTCGCGCAAAGAGCATCTACGCGCCGAGTGCATCCGGGCAGGTGGTAGCGATGCGCCGGGCTTATGAGGATGCTGGCATCTCGCCAGAGAGCGTCGATATTATCGAGGCGCATGGTACAGGCACGGCACGCGGGGATGCGACGGAATTAGAAAGTGTAGCAACACTGCTTAATGACTATGGCGTGGGGCCGAAGCAGGTCGCTGTCGGCAGTGTGAAGTCACAGGTGGGGCATACGAAGGCTGCGGCGGGCGGTGTGAGCCTTGCAAAGATGGCACTCGCGCTTCACCATAAAATTCTGCCACCTACTATCAATGTAGAAAACCCGAACCCGGCACTACACGAACCGGGTAATCCGCTGTACGTCAACACTGAAGCGCGGCCCTGGATCCGCCGCCATCATCCACGCCGCGCCGGGTTAAGTTCATTTGGCTTTGGCGGCACGAACTTTCACATGGTTCTCGAAGAATACACATCAGCATCGAGTGAAACCCCTGCGTTCCGGCATCGGCTGCATACCACACCACGCATCGTGATCTTACACGCAAAGAATCCGTCCGAACTGGCAGGGATGATCGAACATCACCTGACTGCCGAGACGACACTGGCGGCTCTGGTCGCGCTTTACGATGCTACGCCAATACCTGCCGATCATGCACGGCTGGGGTTTGTTGCTGTGGATGATGACGAGGCGATAGAAAAACTACAAAAAGCGCTGGATCAGCTTCGCACGAACACCGATCATGTTAACTGGAAGCCCGGTCAGGGAATTTTCTATCGTCAAATGGCTACCACCGGCAAGCTGGTTGCACTATTTCCGGGACAGGGAAGCCAATATGTGAATATGGGGCGTGATCTGCTCAATCAGTTCCCTCATTTGCAGCATATCATGGAGCGGTTTGATGATGCTTACCCCGATGGCCGACTGAGCGAGATCGTTTATCCACCGCCCTCGTTTGACGATGACAGCGCACGAACACAGTCCAGCCAGCTTATGCAGACTGAAAATGCACAACCTGCCCTCGGTGCAATGAGCATGATGCTGTATGCCCTGCTGCGTGATGCAGGCTTCCAGCCCGATATGACAGCAGGGCATAGCTTTGGCGAACTGACTGCGTTATGGGCTGCTGATGCGCTCACTGACGACGACTTTATACAGTTGGCGATTGCTCGTGGACAGGCGATGAAGGCGCATCCGGGTATGGATTCGGGGCAGATGGCAGCCGTCATCGGTGATGTTGCTATGCTTGAGACACACTTGCAGGGGGCAGAAGGCGTTCATATTGCCAATCACAACAGCCAGCGGCAGGCCGTTATTGCAGGGGCGCGTGATAAGCTCGCTGCTGCAACACCGCAGCTTGAGCAAACAGGGTATCGTGTAATTCCGCTGTCGGTGTCCGCAGCATTCCATACGCCACTCGTCCAGCATGCACAGGCCGCCTTTGCCGCAGCACTGGAAAATGTGACACTGCACCCCCCTCGCACCGATGTATACGCCAACAGTACCGCCGGCCTGTATCCTCACGCTGAAGATGCCATCCAACAGTTGTTGACAGAACATATCCTGAAATCGGTGCGCTTTAGAGAGCAGATTGAGGCCATTTATGAGGATGGCGGGCGCATATTTGTAGAGATTGGCCCGCGCAATGTTCTGACGCGACTGCTGAAGGATATATTGCCACATGGAACATATGATGTGATTGCTCCCGACGTTGATAGCAAGCAGGGGGGCAACCAGCACCTGCACGAGGCCGTGGCAAAGCTGATGGTACTGGGTGTCAATCTTCAGAATTTTGATCGTTATGCCCCCACAACCAACGACATAGCATCCGAACCGAGTCCCCTGAACGTGATGCTCAGCGGTAGCAATTATGTTAGCGCCAGAACGCAAAATGCCTATGAAACACAACTGAATCAAAATCGAACGATGGCTTTTACGTCTGTAGATGCCAATGTGCCGGAAACAAACATGGAGGAAAACCAGCCCGTGATGCCTTCTGATACCCCACCCTCAAGAGGTAAAACAATAGATGCACATCATCTGTTCCTGGAAATGCAACGCGACCTGAACGACCGCCTGACCACGTTGTACGCGCAGGCGATGGACGCCGGGCCTGCTCAATCCACGCTGGTACAACAATTGTTACAGCAGTTGGCGGTGCTACAGGAACAAAATCGTGATGTGATCCAGACACACATGCTCTACATGAGAAATGGGACGGGCAGTGATGTGCCAGACACAGTCACGAGTCATGAGGCATCATCACAGCCTGCGCCTTCAATACCCGCTGAGGCCGCTAGCGACAGTGAAAAAGACCCACTACTGGCTCAGTTCCTCCACGATGCATCGCACAACGGGCATCAGCAGCGACACAAAAATGGACTACGGCTCAGCTATGATTTACCGCCACCGCCTGCCCCCCAATCAGGGGAGCCACCAGAACCCGTAGCCGCACCTCAACACCAGATGGATCCCGTCCCGGCACCGTCAATGCAAGCACCCGCACCCGCTGCGGACATACCAGAAGCCAATGTGCCATTGCTGGAAAAACTGCTGGGTATCGTCAGTGAAAAGACCGGCTACCCGGTCGACCTGCTGGAACCGGCTATGAGCCTTGAGGCCGACCTCGGCATTGATAGCATCAAGCGCGTGGAAATCCTCGGTGT
>JBCCQC010000031.1:0-14393 GCA_039024535.1 Chloroflexota bacterium | reverse complement strand
GGGGTGGGCAGTTTAGAGAAAGCAAAGGAACCGCACAAAACAGGGCCGCGAACGATGCACCATGGGCCACTTTACCGTCGGATGTTTCGCTGTACAAACTGGCCGCTGCCCTGTGTACCTACAAACGCGCCATCTTCTATAATCGCGTGCCCGCGCACGAAGGTTGAGCGTACACGCCCGGTGACCCGTGTGCCGTTGTAGGGCGTCCAGTCACAGTTTTCGTGCAGGCTGTCTGGCGTAATCACCCACTCATCATTGGGGTCGAAGATTACTATGTCGGCGTCGTAGCCAGGAGCTATGACGCCTTTGCGCGTGAACCCGAACATCTGCGCGGGGCGTGTGCAGCACAGCGCGACCCACTCATTTTCGGTCAGTTCGCCTTCTACAACGCCGTGGCTGTAAATCAACGGAAAACGCGCCTCGATGGATGGGACGCCGCCGGGGATTTTGCTGAAGTCGCCGCTATCCAGCCCATACTGCTTCTGTTCCATTGTGAAGGGGCAGTGATCGGTGGCAACAATCTGCAAGATACCCTGCTTGAGTGCTTTCCACATTGCGCTGCGGTCTCTGTGGGTGCGCAGCGGCGGCGCACATACGGGCAGCGCTCCATCCAGACCACTGCGGCTGTACAGATCTTCGGATAGCATGAGGTATTGTGGGCAGGTTTCGCCGGTGATGGCGTACCCCGCGTCACGTGCGGTGGCAATGCGCTGCGCGGTGGCATCGCAACCGACGTGGAAGATGTGCAGGGGGGTACCGACGTAGCTGGCGATGTCGATGGCTCGTCCGGCGGCTTCGGCTTCTATACGGGCGGGGCGGCTGATGGGGTGATACTTCGGGGATGTGTTACCGGCGGCGAGATTTTCTGCAACCAGAGCCTCGATGACCCGCCAGTTTTCTGCATGGATGACCGGGAAACCGCCGTGTTCGCTCAGTGCGGATAGTGCGCGGTAAAGCTGGCCGTCGTCAAGGTAGTGCCCGTAGGCCATGTAGAGCTTGAAGCTGGCACATCCGGCATCTATCGCATCGGGTATCTGATCGAGTTTGTCGATTTCGTGCGGGCCGATGGTCATGTGCAGGCCGTAGTCAATCACCACCTGTGAATCGGCCTGTTTGCGGCGGCGATTGAGGGCGCTGAGCATGGTTTCACGCCTTTTGCACTCTACAAAGTCTACGATGGCGGTGGTGCCACCGCTGGCTGCGGCGCGGGTGCCGGTAAAAAACGTGTCTGATGAGGTTGCGCCGGGTAATTCAAGCTGCATGTGTACGTGAATATCGACGGCGCCGGGTGTGACCAGCATACCGGCGGCGTTGATTTCCCGTTTGCCAGCGAACCCCACCCCGATGGCAACAATGGTTCCGTCATCAATGGCAATATCCGCTACAAAGCTGGCGTCGGCATTGACGACGCGCCCATTTTTGATAACCAGATCGTACATAGTGATTACTCTGCTCTACAATAAAATAATGACAAATTGTAACGCAGCAACTGGTATTGCCCCACCCTTTGAGCGTCTAACACAACTCTGTTAAAAAACTTGCGCCAGCCCGATCACAGGTCTGCAAACATTCGTGTACACTGCTGGTATGTTGCACACGGCATCACCTGATGGGGGGTTATACGTTGCTTTTTACAATTCCGTTGATGATTGCACGCACGCTGATATTTCTGGGTGGGGTGGCGCTGGTACTGGTGGCGCTGGAGTCCATCATTCATACGCTGATTGTTCCCCGCGCTATCAACACGCCGCTTGTCCGCTGGTATTATGATGTGCTGGGGACGATCTTTCGCCTGCGCCTGAAGTTTGCGAGGAACAGCACCTTCGAACTGCGCGACCGGGTGATGTCTATGTATGCGCCGATGGCGCTGTTTTTGCTGCCGTTTGTGTGGCTGACGCTGGTGCTGCTGGGCTATACGCTTATTTTCTATGGGCTGAACTACAGCGATAGCATCTGGGATGACTTTGTTATCAGTGGTTCGTCATTGCTTACGCTGGGGACTATCGTTTTTCCAGATCAACAGCCGGTTGTGACGGTGTTCATGTTTACAGAGGCCGCTATTGGCATGGTGCTGGTGGCGCTGCTTATCAGTTACCTGCCGACGATGTACTCTGCTTTTGCAGAGCGCGAACGCGCCGTGATCCAGCTTACAACGCCGGCGGGGAGTCCCCCATCGCCGGTTACGATGCTCACACGGCTGCACCGCATCGGCAATTTTGAGGAGAACATGGGCAACACATGGCTGGAGTGGCGGGACTGGTTTACCTCTATTGATGAAAGCCACACGACCTATGCACCACTGGTATTTTTCCGCTCATCCAAACCGTCCCAATCGTGGATTACCTCTGCGGGTGTGGTGCTGGATACTGCCGCGCTTACCAACGCCGCCATAGACATCCCGCATGACCCACGTGCAGACCTCACAATCCGGGCGGGGTATGTGGCGCTGCGTAACATCGCAGACTTTTTCCAACTGGCGTACAACCCGAAGCCCCACCCGGATGATCCCATCAGTATTGCCAAGGAGGAGTTTATGGCTGTGCTGGACGACCTTGAAGCAGCAGGTATCCCGCTGAAGGCTGATCGAGAACAGGCGTGGAAAGACTTTGCTGGCTGGCGGGTTAACTATGATATGGTTCTGCTGCGGATTGCGGAACTGACAATGGCGCCGTATGCGATGTGGGTTTCAGATCGTTCCATACCGAGAATGCCCCGGCGGTTTGATCGACACAATAACGGAACAGGGCAGGGAAAACAGCCATCAGGGGACAGGCATGTAGAAGACATTATGAAGCGGTAGGTGAGAAGTGAGCGCGGGTTGCCACGCCCACCTGCCCCGTTATTTGATAGCGACGAGTTCGACTTCGAAGATGAGGGTGGAATAGCCTGGAATCGCACCGGGGAAGCCCTTTGCACCGTAGGCGAGGGTGTAGGGGATGTAGAACTTGTAGGTGCTGCCTACGCTCATCAGTTGCAGCCCTTCCGTCCAACCGGCAATCACGCCGTTCAGCGGAAATTCGATTGTCTGGCCGCGTGTGTAGGTGCTGTCGAACACTTTGTTGTTGATGAACGTGCCGTGATAGTTCACTTCAACGGTATCTGTTGCAGACGGCTTCGGGCCATCGCCCTCGGTAATGACGGTATATTGCAGGCCACTCTCTGTAACATGAACATCATCATGCTTTGCGTTCTCTACGAGGAAGGCTTCGCCCTCGGCTTTGTGGTCTACCATTACAGTTCCTTTTGTGTGTATTGAACAACCCCCCGATTATGTGGGCTGCGCCTCGTTCTGTGAAGGCATGATAGATCATTCACAATTGGGACGGGTGCATCTACAGGAGCCACGGGTTGCTGTTATAATGCAGGCAGTGATGGAATATAGACGGTATTATCCGCAGCAGAACGCCACATCCTACCCCCCGCAGAACAATAACACGACTACCTGCTGCGCACATACCACACAAGGAGAACCTGTAATGGGCAAATACAATTTTAAATGGGACGACCCGTTTTTGCTGGAAGACCAGCTTACCGACCAGGAAAAGCAGTTCCGTGACGCAGCTTATGAGTACGCGCAGCAGGGCCTGCTGCCGCGCATTAACGACTTCTACGAGAACGAAACCACGGATGTAAACATTTACCGCGAGTTTGGTGAGCGTGGCCTTATCGGTATTACAGCAGCGAAGGAATACGGTGGCGCTGGTGCCGGGTATGTGTCGTATGGTCTGGTTGCCCGTGAAATGGAGCGCGTGGACTCGGCTTTTCGTACTATGCTGAGTGTGCAATCGTCGCTGGTGATGTTCCCGATTGAGGCGTTCGGCAGCGAAGCCCAGAAGCAAAAGTACCTGCCCGCACTGGCTACCGGTGAACGCATCGGCGCGTTCGGCCTGACGGAACCGGAAGCTGGCAGTGACCCCGGCAGTATGACCTCCTGTGCGGAAAAAGTCGCTGGCGGCTACCGCATCAGCGGGCACAAACGCTGGAATACTGGCACTGTTGCCGATACGTTCATCGTGTGGGCAAAATCTGAGGCGCACGAGAACCGCATTCGCGGCTTTATTCTGGAGCGCGGCATGGATGGGCTTTCCACGCCGAAAATTGAGGGTAAGCTCAGCTTTCGGGGTGTGCCGTCCGGTGAGATTGTGATGGATGGTGTGTTCGTGCCAGAAGAAAACCTGATGCCAGAAGGCGAGGGCCTTAAAGCGCCGTTCGAGTGCCTGAACCGTGCCCGGTATGGCATTAGCTGGGGCGTGATGGGTGCTGCGGAAGCCTGCTGGCACGAAGCCCGCGAATATACCCTGAACCGCAGGCAGTTCAACCGTCCGCTGGCCGCTGCCCAGTTGATCCAGAAGAAGCTGGCTGATATGCAGACGGAAATTGCGCTCGGCTTACAGGGGTCGCTGCGCGTGGGCCGCCTGTTTGATGAGCACCGTTACGCGCCAGAGATGATTTCTATTGTGAAGCGGAACAACTGTGGCAAGGCGCTGGATATTGCGCGGGTGGCCCGTGATATGCACGGCGGCAACGGCATTCTGGCGGAGCATAACGTGATGCGCCATATGATTAACCTGGAAACCGTGAACACCTACGAAGGCACGCACGACATTCACGCGCTCATTCTGGGCCGTGCGCAGACGGGTATCCAGGCGTTTTTCTAAACATCAATGGAAACAAAAAAGGGCACAATAAATTGTGCCCCTACTACCGCGTGGTGACGGCATTTTTGATGTTCGCCGTGGAAACCCTTAACTGTTGAAGTCGATGATTTCCTCGAGGTTATCCAGTTGAACCAGCGTATTTTCCAGGATGACCTTTGCATTGATGGCGTCGTTGCGTGCCCGCTGCACATCGAACGGATCCAGTACGCCGCAGTTATCCAGCACATCAATTGACTCGTTGAGCATGTCTACGCCCTGTAACATGCGCGGGATATAACGGTCAATTTCCGGGAGTTCCTGCACGTCGCGCGGGCCGTAACGGTAGGCCTGCACACTCGCCGGGGGGTTGCACGGCAGCACTTCGCCCTGCTGCACCAGCCACCAGAACGCCTCCACATCACGGGCCAGTGTTGCGCGTTCTGTGGCATACTCGCGCAGGCGTTCCAGTTGCGCACGCTGGATTTCCGGCGGGATGATCTCTGTGCGCAGTGTGGCCGTATCCCCCGGCAGGATGCCTGTGATTTCCGGCAGGGTTTCGATGCCATCGCGGTCACGGATGACAAAGCCGATAATCCAGCCTTCTGTGCCCAGATAATTGACCAGCAGCCACTCGCCATCGCGGTAGCGGCCCAGTACCGGCACCGTTACCGAGGGCGGGATGTTCAGCAGACGGTCGCCACGCTGAATATCCGGCAGGGCACGCAGCGCCACGCCCTCGTTGATGAACACGCCGAAATCTACCGGCGAGGCCAGCGGACTATCCCCAACGACGCCGGTTTCAATGTCCGTCAGCGGGAGCAGTTCCGGCAAAAGCTCATAGTCAATCACCTCTATGGACACCCACCCGATGCTTTCATCCGGGCGATAGGGCCGCGCCACTTCGAAATACGTCCCGTCCAGATTACGCCCGATGACATCCAGCACATCATCACGGAATGCGGACGCTACGGGCGGCGCATCCGGGGCGGGGGCCGCACGCACAAAGGCACTGCTCACGTCCACGGTTGCGCGGAGGGGTTCCGGCGTGGTTTCTACGGTCGGGGCCAGCGGGTCTATAGTCGGCAGAATGACCTGCGTGGCGACAGCGGGCGCTTCTTCCGTTTCGACTGCTTCCTCAGTAGTCACAACTACCGTTGTTTCCTGTACGGGCGGCTGCGTGACAGTTGGCAGTACCGTTGGCGATGGTATCGCTGTTGGTTGTGCCGGTTGAATCGGGATGCCTTCGCCGTCGTCGTCCTGGGCACGAACCACACCGACCATGAGTACCGTGACAAGAACAAGTAGTGCAGGGGCGTAGCGTGCCACGCCCCTACCAGATGAAACACGGTTGAAATTCATGGGCGCACCTCCACGTTAGTCACTACCCACTCGGTCAGGTTCCACAGCGGGTCTTCCGGGTACGGATTAAAGTTGCGAACACGGTTGGATGCAACGTGCAGGCGGTGCGGCGCAAACAACGGCACAACTGGCAACTCCGCTGCCATGATAGATTGCACCTCACGATAGGCGGCGGCCTGCGCCTCTACATCCGCGCAAAGCTGTGTGCTGGCCTGCGTCAGCAATTCGTCCACGCGGGGGTTGCTGTAGCTCGTGAAGTTACTATCAAATTCGTTCGGGAGGTCGCGCTCTGTGGCGAATGTCGCAAATGTACGCTCCGGGTCATAGGGGTAGCCCACCGTGTAGAATACTACGGCCATGTCATAGTCCTGGCTGTTGGGCGATGCCCCGATAACTTCCACTTCAAAGCCCAGCCGCCGCAACTGCTGCGCGACAACGAATACAACCGCGTTGCGCCGCACGTTTTCGTTCGGGTTGAGCAGACGCACCCGCAGCAGCGTGCCTTCCGGGGCGGTTTCGCAGGTGCGGCACTCACGGACGCCGTTGTTATTCGTATCGCGCCAGCCTGCCTCATTGAGCAACTGCCGCGCACGGTCATCGTCATAGGTATTGGTGCCGATTTCTGCGTTTTCGTACCACGTCCCCGGCACAGCCAGTGAATTAACCGGCGTCCCGTAGCCAAACCATGCACGCTCAATCATTTCGTCCACGTTTACGCCGAGTGAAACAGCCTCACGGACGCGACTATCTCCGAAAACCGGGTGGATACCCTGCCCGCCCTCGTCTTCTGTGTCGAAGGGGCGCGGATTGAATGGGTCTGCCAGGTTCATTGCCAGTGCATACACCCCACTCCGCAGGCCATCACTCACGATCACATCGTTAGCGACGTATTCCGCGATGTTTTCGATGTCGGCAATGTCCGTCACATAGTCGATGCGATTGCGGTAGAGTGCTTCCGTCTCGGATAAATCGCCAGTGATATATACGAACTCGTAAGCCCGGTCACTGTCTACAGCATTCAGGCGCACGAACTCCGGCAGGCGGATTTCGTCAATCACGTAGTCGCCGGCTGTGACCGGGTTCAGGTTGTACGGGTTGCGGCGCAGCGCTGTGTAGTCGTACTCATCATCGACCAGAAAACCGAGCGTGGGATCTATTGCCAGTGATGAAACCACCGGCACATCTAACCAGAACAGCCCCCGGCATGTTGGTTCCGCAAATGTGACCTGCACCGTGGCATCATCCGGCGCGGTGATGCTTACAATCAGGTCGTCGTATATTGTGCGGTAGTAATCTGAGCGTAAGTCTTCGTCTATGGCGGCCCGCAGCGAATACACAGCGTCAATTGCACTGACGGGCGTGCCATCTGACCACTGCAAATCGTCGCGGACGGCGAAGGTGTACACCATGCCATCCTCAGATACTGTCCAGCCCGTGACGAGTGCATTATCGTCGGCCCCGGCGGGTGCGTGGCGGCCCGTGGACGGGTCAACATGCAAAAATGACGAGAACATCAGGTCTGTGACATCGCGGCAGAGTTCGTTATTGCATAGCAGCGGGTTCAAATTGGTCAGTTCATCCACGCGGCTGGTCAGCGCCACACGAACCACCCCGCTACCGTCCTGTGCGCTGGCCGGAACAGTGAACAACAGCAGTGCGAACAGCAAAAATAGTGCGGTGTGCAGGCGAGGCATAGGCCCGCCCCTGCGGTCGGGTAACATCGCGGCCTCCTCAGTCTGTGGACGGGGTGAGGAAGGGTATCCACACCTCGAACTCACGGATTACGCCGTCCTCATCGACTGCCCGGATGATGTCTACGGGCTGGCGGCGCGGCAGTACAAACTCTCCCTGACCGCTGATGAACCGGTACTCGTTGTAGCTCTGCACAGCCAGTGCGGTATACGCTGCCCCCAGTGATGCATGGGGCGCGGCATATTCCGGGTCAAGTTCCAGTGCAAATTCAAGGTCTTCAATCGCCAGATTAAAGCTACCCTCGGCGGCGTAGGCAATGCCCCGGTTGTTGTAGGCCACGGGGTCTTCCGGGTTGATGGCGATGACCACGGAAAAATCACCGATGGCAAGGCCGAAATTACCCTGCGTCATGTAGAGCACGCCGCGATTGTTGTAGGCGTCAATCAGGTTCGGGTCAAGTTCCAGCGCACGGTTATAGTCTGCCAGTGCGCGGTCTTCGTCGCCCTGCACGGTGTAGGCATAGCCACGCCGCACCAGTGCCGGGGCATAGTTTGCGTTGATGTCCAGCGCACAGGTGTAGGCGGCGATGGCGTTGGTATAGTCAATCTGCGTGAAATATGCATTGCCGATGCCGACGTAATACTGCGCCGTGGGTGCTTCCAGTTCCGAGATTAAGTCCGGGCATTCCAGCACAAGCTGCGCCTGCGATAGTGATGTGGTTGTCCACAGCAGGGCAACCGCGATCACTCCAATCAGCGTCCATTTGAGCAGGGGCACGGCGAACCGCTCCCCTTTGCGAAGTCGCGTGCGCATTATTCGCCCGTGACCTCAGCTTCTTCTTCCGCGAAATCGGCCACGATGAAGTAAGAGCCATCATCCACGCGCAGTTCGAACGTAAAGCGAGATTCCAGCGCCCCCGCCGCACTCTGAATGCGGCCATCGGCAGCGCCGCGGGTGACGGTCAGATAGTCGTCATAGTTATCCAGCGCCTGTGCAGAGCGAATCAGGCCAAGCATGGCGTATGCCTGCGCTTCGTCGCGGCTGAAGTCCGGGAGTTCGGTGTCATCTTCCGGGTTGCGAATCAGCGTGAGGGCCTGATCGACGTTAGAGTTCGCCAGAATCTCCTCGAAGATGGCAATCGCCTCATCGTATTCTTCGAGAATGACGTGGACAATGGCGCGGTTGTTCAGCGCCGGGACGTAGCCGCCATCAATTGCAATGGCGGCTTCAAAGTCCGCGATAGCATCTGCGTAGCGTGCTTCCAGCGTTTCGCCCTCGCCAATCAGCGCATTGATGATGCCCCGGTTGTTGTAGGCGTCCACGCTCTGCGAATCGAGGTCAATGATGGTCGTCAGGTCTTCGATGGCGCGGTCATAGTCGCGGTTGCGGGTGTAGATGTTGGCACGCCCGATGTACGCCGGAATATAGGACGGGTCAATCACTTCAATAATGCAGGTGTAGCTGAAGGTTGCGCTGCCGAGTTGCCCCGTGCGCTGGAACGCTGTGCCCTCGCCCATGTAGTAGCTGATGCGCACGGGTGCGGCTTCCCCTTCGAACGCGGGGCAATCTGGCAGGTCGTCTTCCGCTTCGCCTTCGGTGTCCTGAGCAAAAACCGCCGCCGGAACAATCAGCAGCAGGGCCGCCAGCAGTGTGAGCAGAATATTACGCTTGTTGTTCATGTGTGTACTCCCTTGAAATGATGTTGTGTGATGTTGATAAATTTGTGTCGTTTTCGTGGGCGAGGCATGGCCTCGCCCCTACGGTTGATTACCGGACGCCGGGGCCGCCCCCTGTGCCTGCCAGCAAACTGATGAGCGGGTCGCGGCGTTGCAGCGGCGCGTACATGGACTGCACAATGTTGATGTTCAGGCGTGCGTCTTCGATGCTTTCACGGGCGTTCGCCACATCTGCGCGGGTGACGAATGCACCTTCTTCAGCACGGGCACGTCCGCAGGCATCGGCAAAGGACGCAATGGCGGCATTGGTGTTCAACACCGCCTCATCCAGTGCAATTACCGCCGGACTGAATAACGCTTCCTGCCGCACGTCCAGATCGGTAACGTTGCGCGAGACGCGCGATGGCATATTGTTGCAGTTTACGGCACCCCCGGCGGCAATCGTGTTCCAGATAGTTTCGATACTGTTAAGGCTGTTGACAGTACGGGCAAGGTCTTCGTCTAGCTGCCGCAGGATGCGCCCATACGGATACAGATAGGCGGTATCAAACAGGCGCAGCGTGTTTCCACTGACAATACGGACATTCCATGAGCCAATCCAGAAAAGTTCATCGTTGTAGAGCGCCTGGTAGCGGGCGATAGAGCCGGAACCCAGTCGCCCGGTCAGTTCCACGCGCGTCCCGGCTGGGATGGTACCGACCTGTATGCCAACCCGGTCAAAGATCGGCGTTTCGCGGGTGGTTACACCTACTGCGCCCGCCTGCCGGATGAACGGCTCCGGGTTCACGCCATCCACCGGCAGCGTGACGACATCGCCGCTGTAGACGAGAAAGCGCACAAACAGCCATCCCCGCCGCCCGGAAGGTTCCACCACCTGTACCCAGCGCGTATCGGCAGTGCGGCCAATTGCCATGAGTGTGGTTTCTGGCGCAACCACGTCTCGAATTTCAAAAAACTCCGAGGGGCCAGCCCGCAGGTTCAAAAAGTCCTGTGTGGTGACGTAAATGCCACTGTCGTTCGCCGGGTATGGCGGGAACGTTGGCGTTGGCGGGATGGGTGTGGCGGTGGGTGCTTCGGTGGCGTCCTGTGCCTGCACCGGGAATGCTGCACCCACCATTACGATGACCAGCAGCGCACACACGCTCAACAGAACGGGCCAATTCAGGGTGTTGCGGCGGACAGAGCAGGCTCTGTCCCTACAGATATGGTTATTTGTGTGTGGCATTATTCGCCCCCTTCCGTCACCCAGACCAGAATGTCGCGGATGTCGCTGCTGATGCGGGTTACATCGCCAGTTTCGGTATCCAGAATGAATGTGCGCGTGATGTTTGCCTGGAACTCCGGTTCAGTGTTCGGCACGCCATAAACAGGTGTGGGCGTCGTCCCCGGTATCGGCGTCGGGCTGTCATCGTAGAATGTAGGCGGCAGCGTGTAGCGGAACGCGATGTAGCGGTTATCCGGCGACCAGTCGATATTCGCCTCGATAGAGACATCGTTGGTTTGCGGGATGCAGTAGCGGCGCAACCCGCCCGTATCCACATCCCACACATATAGCTGCGGGTTCAGCAAACCGGCCTCACTGCGCTGTGCGAATTCTTCTTCGGCTGGCCTGCGCCACTGTGCCCGGTAACGCCCATCGTGGGAGCGTGCGCCCACCGGCAGTTCCTCGCCGTAGATGTAGTGCTGACCATCCTGCGGGTTGAACACGTACCAGTTCTCACGGTCGGGGTAGCGATAGAACAGATAGCGGCCCAGTTCGTCCCACTCTACGCGCAGGTCATTGCTGCTGTTGCGTGCATCCAGCCGCGTAAAGTAGGTGTCTTCGCCGGTGGTGTTATCGCGGATATAGTACTTGTTACCGCGTCCGCGCCCGGTATCAAACGAGGTACTGAACAGCGCATAGCGCCCCTGCACTGGCTGCAACGCAACCAGGTTTGTGCTGTTCAGTTGATTGATCTGCGCAACCGGCGTCGGTGTGGTTTCCGGCAGGGGGTCGGTGTAGAAATCAGACTGTGGATCGTACTGCCGCGTGAACACATCGCGGTCGAACGGGTCATCGTTAAAGTTTTCGTAGCGGTATTCCACGACATTTGTGTTCGGTATCCATGCGATACTGGCAACGATGAACTCCTGATTTTCCCCGTCTACAATCTCACGGATGATAGAGCCATCGGCGCTGGTAATCACGGGGCGCTCGCCCTCGTAGAGAATCCAGTTGCGGTTATACGAGTCGTTACAGCCCTGGCCGTGGCACCCCGGTATTTCCAGATCACGCACAAACTCGCCTGTGCGCGGGTTCACGCTCCATAGACCCTCGTCGCTGGTAATGGTTGTGTACAGCGTCCCGGCGGGGCTGAAGCCCTCCGGCGGGTTTTCCAGCGTGAACAGGGTTCTAGCGGCGTCACAGAAATCCGTGACGGTGTTTAGTTCTGGCAGCGGGATGATGTTTTCTGTAATTGGTGGCGACGTGGGTGTAATCGTCGGCGTTACAGTGGGGCGCGGCAGCCCGACAATTTCTGAGGTCGGCGTGACGGTCGGTTCCAGCGCCACCCGCACCGGATCCGGCGTTTGCGATAGCACCAGCGAAACGGTTGCCGTGGCATCGGCGGCCATCTGCGCATAGGGGCGGTTCAGCCGGATGATTTCGATGTAGAGGCCGCTGCGTTGTGCAATCAGTTCACCGTCCGGACTGATTTTCGGTTCGCTCAGTGTGCGGCTGAACTCTGTAAACCGTTCATACTCAGCACGCACCACCTCCAGCGAATAGGGCACACCGGGTTCACGCTGGCGTAACGGTATGTCGCGGGTAAAACTACGCCGCATGTCGTTGACGTTGATGAGCATGGCCCCATCATTAAAGCCGCCAGCACCACCACCGGCACCGCCTGTGCTGGTAATACCCTCACAGATGATGGTTTCGAGTTCCTGTGCATCTTCCAGCGAGAGGCCCGCCGAGATACTGCGCCACACTTCGGCGTAACGCTGTGCCTCGTTAGCAAAACGCAGCGTGATGCACTCCGGCACGCCAGCCAGTACCGGCTGCGTGGCCCGGAAGCGTGCAGACTGCGCGGGCTGGCGTGTGGGCGTTGGCGTGGTGATGATTTCATCCACGACCTGCACCGGGGCGGGCAGTTCCTCGCAGATGCGCTCGCTGAGCTGATGGAGCGTATTGGCGCTCAGGCCCTCCACGCGGCGCTCCCATACCGGCACCCAGCGCACATACTCCTCACGGAAGGCATCCACAAGGCAGGCAGGCAACCCGGTGGCGTCATAGTCCACGCCATAGATCACCGTGGCCTGGCGCGGCGTATCCCCGTTGACAGGCAGTGCAATCGTCTCGTCATCTGCCCAGTACGCACCGAACCCGGACTGCGGCAGTTCACTGCCGGGGATGAGCCACTCGAACCCACCATCGAATGTGTAAAGCGCGATGCTGGTTTCACCGTTGAACTCGTTGCGGTAGAACACTATCACCTGAGACCAGTCCGGTGAGGGGATGACATTGAAAATGGTGTTATCCGGGACGTTCTCGAAGACAAGTTGCGGACGCGCATTCTTACCGATTTCCACGATTTCGAGCGCACGCAGGGTCTGGCCCGGTTGATTGACGGAAACCGAGGTAAGGAAACGGTCGCCGGTGGGCCATGTGGCGATGATGTCGCCGCGCAGCAGCACGTTTTCCCGCCGGACGACTTCCCCGGTTGCAATATCCCACTGCCACCAGCGAAACTCGTTCGTGTTACCCTCACCACTGTAGTTGTAGGTGGTGATGCGGTTGCTGGTGGCGTCGAAGTAGAAGTCGTCGAAGCCGGTGTTGTAGTTCAGGTCTTCGAGGATGACTGCGCCGGTGTCTACATCAAACCGCTGGAAGTCGTAGATAATTTCGTTGCCTGTGGGGTCAAAATCAAATACGGCGCGGCCATCAAAATCCTGATACGTGGGGCGCACGGTCTGAATCAGGTTGCCGCTGGCGATTTCGTACACTTCAATATCGCCGCCGAGCGTGTAGAACGCGATTTTGCTGCGGTCTGCGCTGAGGGCGTATTTGTTCACGTCCAGCGTGATGCGTGTGATGCTGAAGCGCGTGGTGGCTTCGTCCATCGTGTACAGAATTGCCTGATTCGTTGTGGCGGTTGGCGTAATCGGCTCCAGAATATCTACAAGCTGGATGTGCAGTGGACTGAACCCGTTATTCGCAAGGTAGCCCTCACCGAGCAAAAACTGCGCCAGTGAGGTTTCGGTCTGTGCCATGCGCTCCCCGATTTGCAGCGGGAAGCCATTCGTCATCATGCGATCACGATCCAGCCGATCCAGCACAGAACCGTCCACTGTGTCGATCTGCGTGAAGTTGCGTCCGCGTGGCAGCACATATAGATACTCGTTGAACAGACTGCGCCACGCATCCACGGGATCCGGCTCAAAACGGTCAGAGTCAATTTCGGCCAGCACCACGTTAATTTCGTCGCCGCTCACGTCCAGCAGTTCCAGCCTTGCCGGACGCGCTGCAATCACGCGGTCGTTGTAGCCGAGGATGAACCCGTTGCGATACTCGAAAAATGCATAGGCCGTGGCCCGGTTCGGCAATTGTGATTCCGCAGTGCCAAGCGCATTCGGGATGTCCCACAGCCACGGCAGAATCACCGTGTCGTTTTCACTGCGCCGCAGTTCGCGGGGTGCAGGGACGATAGAATTTACCAGCAGCAACCCGTCATCGTCGGCAAACTGAATCGGGTTTGCAATGTCCAGGATGCCGTCTGGCTCAAACGAGGTCAGCAACTCGCCCGTTATCGGGTTCCACAGGTCTACCCTGCGGTCAATAGCAACCGCCAGCAGCGTCCCCGTGCTGTTGAACGCTATGGCCCTGTACGTCTGTGCAGTGTAAAGCGTGTGCTGTACGTCGTAGGTGCGGGCATCCACAAGCTGGAGACTGCCCCCAGGCGCAACCCACAGAAATTGATCCAGCGGACGATTGTACTGCATAGCCTGTGGCCGGGGCGCACCCAGACTGCGAACAGTTTCGAAGTCCGGG
>JBCCQC010000030.1:0-14468 GCA_039024535.1 Chloroflexota bacterium | reverse complement strand
CGCCGTTACTGGAGGCGTGGATGGCGGGAATGACGGCTTTGCGCCCGATGTTGGCGGTGCTGATGATGCCCCAGCGGATTTTGTCTGCCATGTTGTTCTTCCTGATTTTAAGTTGATTGCAATCGGGGGCGCCGCTTGCTGCGCCCCTACCAGATGTATAACGGTTCCTACTCTTCGGCGGGCGCTTTTGCGTCGTGTTTTACGCGGCTGACGAACTCATCGAACAGATAGAGCGAGTCGTGTGGGCCGGGGGCGGCTTCCGGATGGTACTGCACGCTGAATGCGCCGAGTTGTTTGTGGCGGATGCCCTCAATGGTGTTGTCGTTCAGGTTAATGTGCGTGACTTCTGCGCCGCTGAGGTCACTGTCTTCGCTCACGGCGAACCCATGATTGTGTGAACTGATTTCGACCACGCCGGTGATCAGATTTTTCACGGGCTGGTTGCCGCCACGGTGTCCGAACGGCATTTTTTCGGTTTCTCCGCCCAGCGCGAGGCCGAGGATCTGATGACCGAGGCAGATGCCGAACACGGGTTTTTTGCCCAGCAGTTCCTTCACGCTGTCCACAGCGTAGTCTACGGCGGATGGGTCGCCGGGGCCGTTGCTGAGAAACACACCGTCCGGGTTCATTGCCAGCACGTCCTTTACAGAGGTGCGTGCCGGAACCACGGTCACGCGCAGGCCACGGTCGGTCATCATGCGCAGGATGTTGCGCTTGATGCCGTAGTCGTAGGCCACAATCAGCGGGCCGGAATGGTTGATCTGATGGCCCTGATACCACTGCGGGTCGCTGCGTTCCGTCCAGTTGTAGGCTTCGGCAGTCGTGACCTCGTCTACGAGGTTGGCCCCGGCCATATCGAGCGATCCCTGTGCCATTTTCACCAGCGCGTCGGTATCTGTGGCGGCTTCTCCGGTGGCGATGGCGCAGCGCATGGCCCCGTGTGTGCGGATGTGCCGCACCAGTGCCCGTGTAGACACATCTGTGAGGCCGATGACACCCTGCGCAGTGAGGTACTCGTCCAGGGTGGCTTTGCTGCGCCAGTTGCTTACTACGGGGCTGAGGGCGCGGACGATAAAGCCGCCCACCCATATCTTCTCGGATTCCACGTCGTCGGCGTTGATGCCGGTGTTGCCCACGTGCGGTACGGTCATTGTGACCATCTGCCGGTGATAGGACGGGTCTGTGAGAATTTCCTGGTAGCCCGTCATGGAGGTGTTAAACACAACTTCGCCCGTCTGCACCCCGGTTGCGCCAAAGCCTGTGCCCGTGAAAATCCGACCGTCTTCTAATGCCAGCACACCGTTCGTCTGTGTCATGTGCGGTAGTCTCCGTTGATCTTCACGTAGTCGTAGCTCAGGTCGCACGTCCACACTACAGCCTCGCCGTCGCCGGTGCCGCAGTTCAGGCGGATAGTGATACTCTCGTGGGCCATAACGGCCATTGCATCTTCTTCGCTATAATCGGTAGGCATTCCGTCTTTAAACAGCATCACCGCGCCGTTTTCCGGTGTGACTTCGAGGTTTTCGCCGCCCTGTACCAGCAGTGTTGCCTGCATCGGGTCGAAGGGTACCCCGGCGCGTCCGGCGGCGGCTATAATGCGGCCCCAGTTGGCGTCGCTGCCGAACAGCGCCGTTTTTACCAGCGGGGACGTTGCAACGGTACTGGCGATTTGCTTCGCAGCTTTGTTCGTGGTGGCTCCGAGCACATGCAGCGTGACGAATTTAGTCACGCCCTCGCCGTCGCGCACGATGTCCTGCGCGAGTTTACGGGAAATGGCTTCCAGTGCTCTGGCAAAGGCGAGTCGGTCGGTGTCGGTTTCCAGCGCGGCGCCGCTGGCCCCATTTGCCAGCATGAAAACTGTGTCGTTGGTGCTGGTGTCGCCGTCTACGACGATGCGATTAAAGGTGGTTTCGTTGGCGCGGGCCAGCATCCCCTGTGTTTCTTCTACGGACAGGGCTGCATCTGTGACGAGCACACCGAGCATGGTTGCCATGTTCGGGGCAATCATGCCGCTGCCCTTGCTCACGCCGGCGATCTGCACGGTTTTGCCGGATGATAGTGTGACCTGTGATGAGGCCATCTTGGAGCGTGTGTCTGTGGTGCGGATGCTGTCGGCGGCTTCCGGCCAGCAGTCACCGAGTGCGTCGTGTGCGAGATTGACGCCGTCGGTGATTTTGTCCATGGGTAGCTGGGTGCCGATCACACCCGTGGATAGTACCAGAACCTGTTCCGGGGCACAGCCGATTTTCGCTGCAACGACTTCTGCCGTGGCCTTCGCATTGGCGATGCCCTGTTCGCCGGTGCAGGCGTTAGCGCACTTTGTATTGATGGCGACGGCGCGGATGGTGGCGCTGTGCGTGGACATAACCTCCATGTCCACGAGTACGCACGCCGCTTTGACCGTATTGGTGGTGAACAGGGCGCCGGTTGCGCAGTCTGTGTCACTGACGAACAGCGCAAAGTCCAGCGCGTTGTCTTTTTTGAGGCCAGCATGTACGCCAGCCACCCGGAACCCATCTACATGTTCGATAGTCGGTTTGACGTTAACCATTGTGCTACGCCATCAGTCCGGCTTCGCCCATTGCGGTTGTCAGGCGGCCAATCATTGTGTCGATGTGTTCTTTTTCGATGACCAGCGGCGGCACAAAGCGCACGACGTTTGGCCCTGCATTGACCAGCAGCAGCCCGTGTTTGTACCCGGCTTCGATCACGGGTGCAGCGGTGGTGTCCAGTTCCATTGCGCACATGAGGCCGCGCCCACGTACTTCGACAATGTGCTTGCTTTCAATTTTGCAGAGTTGCTCGCGCAGGTATTCGCCCATTTCGGCTATGTGCGCCAGCATGTCCGGCTCGCTCACGCGGCGGACAACGACCTGTGCTACCTGTGTGACCAGTGGGCCACCGGCAAATGTGGAGCCGTGGTCGCCCGGTTGGATGGCACTGGCAACTTTTTCGTTGACGAGTACTGCGCCGATGGGAAGCCCGCCGCCGAGTGACTTCGCCAGTGTGAGAATATCTGGCTCTACACCGCTGAACTGATGCGAGAACAGATCCCCGGTGCGGCCCATGCCACACTGTACCTGGTCGAATATCAGCAGTGCGCCGCGTTCGTCGCAGAGTTTGCGCAGGCCCTGTAAAAATTCGGCAGTGGCGGGGTTGATGCCGCCTTCGCCCTGTACTGGCTCTACGAAAACGGCGGCGGTTTTCTCTGTGATGGCTGCTGCTGCGCTTTCGAGGTTGTTGTACTCTGCAAGGGTGACGCCTGGCATCAGGGGGCGGAAGGGCTTCTGGTATTTTTCGCGTGCGGTGAGGGCCAGCGCACCCATTGTGCGCCCGTGGAAGCTGCCGGTGAATGCGACGAATTCTGTGCGGCTGGTATCGTTGTCCATCCATGCATGTTTGCGGCTGAACTTGATGGCGGCTTCGTTGGCTTCTGCGCCGCTGTTACAGAAGAAGACTTTATCTGCGAAGGAACGCTCGGTAAGCATCCTTGCGAGGTCGACATGTGGGGCGGTGTGGTACAGGTTGCTGACGTGCAGCAGGCCGCGTGCGCCCTGTTCGATGGTTTCTACGATTTCCGGGTCTGCGTAGCCCAGGGCATTGACGGCGATGCCCGCGACGAAGTCGAGATAGGCGTTGCCCTCGCTGTCGTAGAGTGTGACGCCCTCCCCGTGGACGAGCATGAAGGGTGGGCGGTTGTAGGTGTTCAGTACGTGGTCGGCTTCGCCCTGGATGATGGTGTCGGTAAAGGTTTGTGCCTGTGTATCGGTGGGTGTTGTCACCATAAGGTTTTGTGTGTCCCTGTTGATTTATCTTGAAGTAATGCTTTCTCTGGAAAAAACGGTGCCGCCATGCGTGCGCAGCCCGGTCAGGTTGGTGATAACGGCGCGGGGCACGCCACGTTCCAGCGTTGCCAGTGCCGTCCGAACTTTGGGGATCATCCCGCCGAAGATCACTTCCTCGTCAATCATGCGCTCGGCTTCGGCGGGAGTGATGGTTCGTCGTACCTCCCCGCTTTCCAGCACGCCCTCTACATTTGTGATAAAGACCACACGTGACGCGCTGATGGCGGCAGCCACAGCCCCGGCTACGTGGTCGGCATTGACATTAAACGCCCCGCCATTTTCGCCAAGGCAGACGGGAGTAATTACCGGGGTGATGCCACGGGTTGCCATATCCAGCAGAATTTCGCCGTTGACGTGTGTGACTTCGCCGGTGAACTGCATGTCTTCGGTGTCGTGGGGCATTTGCTTTGCACGGATGACGCCGCGATCTACGCCGCTCATGCCCTGCGCGTCAATGCCCCCGGCAATTAGATGGCCGACGAGCCGTGTGTTGACCGTGCCGCACAGCACCATTTCTACGACCTGTAACGAGGCAATGTCTGTGATGCGGACGCCATCTACATAGCGTGGCGAAATACCAAGGCGGCGCTGTAGCTCGGAGATTTCTACGCCGCCGCCATGCACAATAATAACGGGGGAAGCTGCCTGTTTGATAACTTCTGGCAGTTCGCTCAGGAAGTTATAGTCTGCGATTTCGTGTCCGCCAATTTTGACGAGGATGGGCTGCGTCATAGTAGGGCTGTTGTCTCCGGGATGTCGAACATCAGGTTGAAGCACTGTACGGCCTGCCCTGCTGCACCTTTGCGCAGGTTATCGGTCACGCTGGTGATGTGCAGGTACTGTTGCGTTATAGCGGTGATGCTGATGGCGGCGTTGTTTTTGCGAACCACATGCTTGAGCGTGGCCTGTTCGCCCACTGGCAGTACGTCGACAAGCTGTTCGCCGTCGTAGCAGTCGTGGTAGAGGGCTGGCACTTTATCGCTGGTGATGTGATAGTTGAGTGTGACGTAGATGCTTGCCATCAGTCCCCGGTCAACGGGTAGCAGATGCGGTACGAAGATGAGGCGGCCTGTGTAGCCGAACCGGGCCATCTCCTGCTCAATTTCCCCTACGTGGCGGTGGGTGCGCCCTGGACTGTAAGGCGTCAGGTTGCCGAATACCTCTACGAAATGCAGGTTGTCTTTAGTTTTGCGGCCTGCGCCGCTTACACCTGATTTTGCATCAACGATGAGGGGTGTTTCCTGTGCGATGACCCTCGCCCGTAGCAGTGGTAGCAGGCCCAGCAGGGTGGTGGTGGGGTAGCAGCCGGGTACGGCTACCTTCTGTGCGTTGCGCAGTTGATCGCGGTTGAGTTCTGGCAGGCCGTAGGGCGTGGGCAGTAACTCCGGGTGGGGGTGTTCTACGCCGTACCACTGTTCGTAGCTTTCTGCGGTGTCCATACGCATATCTGCGGAGAGGTCAATTACGCGGCACCCGGTGGCGAGTGCTTTTGCTGCGTAGGGTGCCGAGGCACGATGTGGTAGCGCGAGGAAGACCGCATCAAGGCCATTCATGACGGCGTCATCGGTGGGGGTGTAGTAGAGGAACGTCCCCGGTACTGGCTGCCCTGCGTAGGTGTTCGACGTGGCGAACACGATGTCCACGTTCGGGTGTTTTGCCAGGATTTCAATCAGATCCTGCCCGGCATAGCCCGATGCGCCATAGATCCCGACCCGTAGTTTGTTGTCTGTCATGTTTGCGTCCTGTAGTAAACAAAAACCCCTGACGGCACGTTGTGGTCAGGGGGATGGTTGTTGTTTTCGGTTTGCATCGACTATCGTTCGATAGTGCAAAACACCACCTATCCCCGGGGGATACGGCGGCGACGACGGCTGTTCAGTTGTGGGAGCGTAATGTACGACATGTTTCGATACTTCACCACAGTTTTGATGTGTGCAAAGTGTACGCAAAGTGGTTGCAGTCGTCAAGCACCGCGCGAGATTTCATGCACTGTGAACAAATGTGCGCTGCTGTAGCGGCACATCCATAGTCAGGTTGTACAAATCGGCCTCATCCAACACTGATAAATGCGACGCCGATGAGCACCAGTATTACCCCGGCCCATTGGGTGGGCCGCAGGCGTTCTTTGAGGAACTGCCATGCCAGCAGCACGGCTACCGCGCTGTTCATGGATGCCAGCACACTGACGATGCCGACCTGCCCGGTGGTGTAGCCGATGTTGTTGGCAACGTACGCAAGGTTGGCGCAGGTGCTGCCCACAACGATAAAGCCGAGAACGCGCCAGTTCGGGGGGGCATGGAACAGTTCGTGTTTGCCGCTGACAATGAAAAATAGCGTGAGCCACACCAGCGAACTTGTGCGGACGACCAGTACATGCGTCACGCCGCCGAGGTGTGGGGTGACCTGAAACCCGACAATCCAGTAGCCGAAGCCGAGGCCAAGTGCGGCGCCGATGGCCCAGCCCACGCCTGCCATCAGTTGACCGGGTTCACCGGCGGGGCGCGGTTTGATTGCCACCAGCATTACACCGGTAATTGCCAGTGCGATGCCCAGTGCGTTCAGTGGGGTGAGGATTTCTCCGCTGAGGTAGGACAGGAATACGGTAACGGCGCTGTAACTGCCGGCGATTGGTGCAACGACGGAGAGCACGCCGACCTCGAACGAGCGAAATACCATAATCAGGCTCATGGTGTGGATGGTGGCGGCCAGCGCTGACCATGCCCACCACTGCCACTGACTGCCGTTGATCCGCATGACCAGTTCGCCGCTGAGTAGAAGATATGAAAGTATTGTGATAAAGCTGATAAGCTGTGAGAACAACAGCGCACTCACTGCGCCCAGCACCTGTGTGGTCTGCCGCCCGATAAATGACGCTGCACCCCAGCCGAAAGCGGCTGTGACGCCCAGCAATATGCCCATCTGTATACTCCCCGGCACTGGAAACCTGATCTGAAGTCTAACGCTTCAAACTGAGAAAAACGACAGCGTAGTGTGTATGAGATGTACAGGCAATGTTGGGAAATTGATACCCGCGTTGACGAACACACCACGCAATGGTTAGCATAACGTTTATGATTGAAGCAAAGAAACTTACCAGAACATACGGAAATTTTATCGCTGTTCGGGACGCGTCTTTCACTGCGGAGAAGGGCGAGGTTGTGGGCTTGCTTGGCCCGAACGGTGCCGGAAAAACGACCATCATGCGGATGCTCACTGGCTATTCGCCGCCATCTGCTGGAACGGCCATTATTGCCGGGTTTGACGTAACGGTTGACCCGCTGGATGCTAAGGCGCATGTGGGCTACCTGCCAGAGCGTGTGCCGCTGTACCCGGACATGACCGTCCGGGAATATGTGAGCTACTGGGCAGAAATGCGCGGGATGCACAACCGCAGGCAGCGCCGCGCCCGTGTGGATGAGGTTATTGAGACGGTACAACTCACGTTCAAGCGTAACAAACTGGTGCGCAGTCTATCGAAGGGGATGCGGCAGCGGCTGGGACTGGCGCAGGCACTCGTTCATAATCCGGATGTCATCATTCTGGATGAACCTACGATTGGGATTGACCCGGCGCAGGTGATTGAGGTGCGCGAGACCGTGCGAGACCTGGGTAAAGACCACTGTGTGCTGTTCAGTACGCATATCCTGACGGAGGCTGAGCAGGTGTGTGACCGCCTGTTGATTATCAACCAGGGGCGCATTATTGCCGAGGGCACGCCGGATGCGCTGCGGCGGCAGATACAGTCCAGTGTGGGTATTTATGTAGAAGTGAGCGGTGGCGATGGGGCGGCGGTGTTACAGGGTGTGCCGGGGGTGCTGGCGGTTCAGGCAGATGGTGCCGGTTTCCAGTTACAGATTACCGATGATGGTGTGCGCGAGGCGGTGTTTGATGCGGTGACTGCTGCGAACCTGAAATTGCTGGAAATGCGCTCGGTTTCGTTGACGCTGGAGGATATTTTTCTGCAACTCGTGGGGGAAAAGGTACAGTAACCATGCGGATGATCTGGATCATTTTCAAGCGGGAGTTGAACCGCTATTTCACGTCGTTGATTCCGTACATTGTGGCGTCGTCTTTCCTGTTTTTGACGGGGGTGTCGTTTTACAGCGACCTTACGTTCAGTGTGACCACCCGGCCCATTGACCCGGCGGCTATTCCGACGTTCCTTGCACTGGCGCTGGTGTTCTTTGCGCCTATGCTCACCATGCGGGCCGTTGCAGAGGAAAAGCGCGAAGGCACGATGGAACTGCTGCTTACAGCCCCGGTGACAGATACTGCGATTGTGATCGGTAAATTTCTGGCGGCATGGACGTATTACACGCTGCTGCTGATGATTACGCTCAGTTACCAGTATATGCTGGTGTTCTTTATGCAGCAGCCAGACCTGGGCCATGCCAATGCCGCGTACATTGGCATCTGGCTGTATGGTGGCGCGGCGATTGCTATTGGCATTATGTTTTCTGCTACTACGGAGAATCAGATTGTGGCGGCGTTCCTCAGTTCGTCCACGCTGATTATCTTTTACCTGGGTAGCCTGGTGGGGGAGGTGGTGCCGAACATCGAACTGGCGAACCTGCTGCGTATTCTGTCGTTCCAGGGGCATTTTTCCACATCGTTTGCGGTGGGGATTATCCGTCTGGAAGACCTGACGTATTTTGTGGGTGTGATTATCTTTGCGCTGTTTATCAGTACCCGCGCAGTTGAAGCACAGAGGATTAACTGATGGCAAAATCGGCAACACAACAACCGGGCGTTGCACTGGGGCGGCGGGCGATTGGCTCTGTGTTCGGGTTCATCGGGCTGGCGGGTTTGCTGCTGGCGGTGATCTCATTCGCATGGACGGTTACGATTTCTCCCCTGCCTGTGGTGGCACTGGCTGTGGGCTTGCTGGGGCTGGTGGGGTGGGCGGCTATCGCGCCGAAGGACTTTGTGGCTACGCTAACTGGTAAGCAGGCACGGCACGGTACAGTATCTGTGTTTGCGTCGCTGCTGCTGCTGGGGATCGTGGTGCTGTCTTACGTTATTATTGCGCGGGCCAACATCGCGGTCGATACCACCCTCAGCCGGACGTTTTCCCTGACGGATACCACATTCGAGGTGCTGGAGCGGATTCCCGAAGGCAGTACGCTGCAAATTACCGGCTTTTACACGTCGGATGCGCTGGAGCAGCGTGCGCTGGACGATCAGTTTTTGCGGCAGTATGACCTGCAAACTGGCGGGCGTGTGGTGGTGGAGTACATCAACCCGCAGGAGCAACCGGCGGTGGCGCAGCGGTTCGGGGTGACGCGGGACGGTGAGTTGTTTGTTTCTCTGCTGGATGCAAACGGCAATGTGGATTTTTCCACGTTGACGTATGTGCCGCGCCAGGGCAAGCAGGAACGCGACATCACCAATGCGATTCTCAGTTTGCTGAACCAGCGGGTGCTGAAGGTGTATTTTGTGCAGGATCGTACGTCGCTGAGCATTTTCGATGAAACGGCGAATGGCCTGACGTTGATGGATAATGGCCTGCGTTTTAATGGCATCCAGACGGATGTGCTTAATTTGCGGCAGCTTGCCGCCGATGGTGAAACCATCCCGACCGATGCGGCGACGGTGGTGCTACCGCGGCTGCGTCTGGCGATTACAGAGCCGGAAATTGCTGTGATAGACGACTATCTACAGCGCGGTGGGGGTTTGCTGGTGCTGGCCGATGCCACCGCCAATGAAAACAGCTTTTTGCAGCAGGAGTCTGCGTTTAACGCTTACCTGCGAGAGAACTATGGGCTGGTTGCATTTGACGGTGTGGTGGTAGACCCGCCGATGCAGGTTGAAACGCCGCTGGATATTCTACCGGCGGCGGTTTTCGGGGAGCATCCCACTGGCGCGGCTATTGGTGAGGGGCAGGATCCCTTCTTTCGTATTGCACGCCCGGTGCTGGCGGTAGACGAAAAGCCGGCAACGGTCGCAAATGGTCGCATCATGACTTCTTCGCAGCAGAGTTATATTGAGCGTGACCTTGAGACGTTGTTCACGACTAATGAGTATCAGTTTGACGATGGGACAGACCTGGGTGGCCCGGCAGACCTTGTGGTGTGGGCGTGGGATGAGCAGGGTAATGGCTCCCGCGTGATGCTGATTGGTGATGGTGACTTTGTGCGTAACCGCAACATCGACAGCGGCACACCGGGCAATGCGATTCTCTTTGCGGAGAGTGTGCGGTGGCTTTCTGGCCGGGAAGATTCGCTGAACTTCGGGTTTGTTGCGAACCCCAGCGGGATCCCGGTGTTGTTCGTCAGTGGCAGTGACCTGGACGTGATCGGCATTATCACGGTGGCGATTGTGCCGCTGACGGTGCTGTTCGCTGGCATTATTGTGTGGTATCGGAGGACATTTGCATGAAAGGTCGACGGCTGCTGCTTACACGCGGCGGCGTATTTGTACTGCTGATTGTTGTCTTCCTGTTGCAGGTGGGTGGTGTGCCGCAGTTCGGTGCACAGCCCACACCAGACCCCTTCGGAGACATCCAGCGGGTACTGGATAACTTCAGTGTTGTGGATATTCAGGCGGTACGCATCGGCAGCCCGAACACCGGTCAGGAGTTTCTCATTACACGTTCATCTGATGGTACGTGGACGGCACCGGAGGCCGCAGGGACGCTGGATACAGAGGTTGCGACGACGATTGCCCGGACGATGGTACTATTGCCATATACCGATACTGTGCCATTTCAGGAGGACACGGAACTTGCGCAATTTGGCTTTGTCGTACAGAATCCCCGCGCTGTGACGGTAGAGATCCTGTTAGTTGATGGGTCGGCACATGCGTTGTTCTTTGGTGGCCTCACACCACTACAGGACGCTTTTTACACGATTGTCGATGAACGGGATGAAATTTACCTGGTGGAGCCGCGAGCTGTGGAGTTTCTGAGGTTTCAATTACGGAACCCGCCGGTCAACTTGACAACAGAATAATTACAGGATACGCTATTGTTTACACAGACAAACGGTGATAAATTAACATGCTCTGCGTAAGACACACCGGTTTGATCTCGTCAATTCTGATGGTAAATAGTTAAGTCGCGCCCTGCCAGCACAACTCATAGCAGGGCTTCGTTGTGTACGGATTCAGGCGGAATAGAGAACATATGACAGAAATGGTACCCACAATCAACAAAGAAGAAGTGCTGACTGCACTGATTAAGAAGGCACGCAAAAATGACGTGCTGACGACAGATGACATCTATGAACTGATTCCTGTGGAGCAGGATCCATCCCTTGTTCCGCTTCTGGATGAGGTTATGGAAGAACTCAAAGAGAAAAATATTGAGTTCGCGGCTGCTGATGCGGATGACGACGATGACGATACGATGAACGGCGCTGACGACGACGACGATACGCTTGACCTTGAAGGTGGCGACATTGAGAACGTCTCCGATGAGATGGGCGATGAAGACGAGAACGACGAGGATAACTGGCGCAAGGAAGATCTGAGCGACGATGCCGGGTACCAGCAGGCGCTGGAAACTGACGATGTGGTGGGCCTGTACCTGAAGGAAGCTGGCCGTGTGCCGCTGCTGACGGCCTCTGAAGAGGTTGACCTTGCCAAGCGTATGGAAAAGGCGGAAATTGCTGCCCAGCACCTTGAAATGTATGGCGATGACCTGCCGATGGATGACCAGTATGCGCTGCGTGATGTGATTAACGATGGTGAACTGGCCCAGGAGCACCTGATTCGTGCGAATG
Source organism: Chloroflexota bacterium (assembly GCA_039024535.1). Lineage (GTDB taxonomy): Bacteria > Chloroflexota > Anaerolineae > Aggregatilineales > Phototrophicaceae > DAOTTY01. The sequence continues at coordinate 2,902 of JBCCQC010000030.1, read as the reverse complement.
CGCGTCTGGTTATCAGTGTGGCGAAGAAGTACATCGGGCGCGGCGTGCCGTTCCTTGATCTGATTCAGGAAGGTAACATCGGTCTGATCCGCGCGACGAATAAGTTTGAGTACCAGCGCGGGCACAAGTTCAGCACGTATGCTACGTGGTGGATTCGCCAGGCGGTAAGCCGTGCTGTAGCCGACCAGGGCCGTACGATTCGTGTGCCGGTACATATGGGCGACCAGCTTAACCGGATGCGCCGTGTGCAGCTTCGTTTGCTCCAGGAACTGGGCCGTGAGCCGACGATCCCGGAGATGGCCGAGGGTATGGAAACCACGCCGGATAAGGTCGAAAATCTGCTGGAGATTGCCCGCCGCCCGGTGAGCCTCGAAACGCCGATTGACGATGAGGGCGACAGCACCTTCGGTGACTTCGTAGAGGACATCAACAGTCCGGCTCCGGCAGATGAAGTGGCGTCCACACTGCTCCAGGAGCAGCTTGAGGGTGCGCTGGATCGTTTGCCGCCGCGTGAGGCACAGATTTTGCGCCTGCGTTATGGCCTGGAAGATGGCCGCGTGTATACGCTGGAAGAAGTGGGCCAGACGATTGGCGTGACCCGTGAGCGTGTTCGCCAGCTTGAGGCACAGGCGCTGAACCGCCTGCGTCAGTCCTCTGCACACGTTATCCTGCGCGATTACCTGTTCGAGGAGTAAGCCCCGTGCAGGCAAAGGGATCACGCGGGCCGGTGGTGTGGCCCCTGATGCTGACGCTGGTTGGCATTGTGCTGCTACTGGATAACTTCCTGCTGATACCGTTGAATACCGCCGCCCTGTGGCCGCTGCTACTTGTAGTGGCCGGGGCGGTTTTGCTGCTTCGGGGCGATTTTACGCCTGATGACAGCGTACGCACCTTCGGTATTACCCGTGGCAGTGTGGAAGCTGCGCTGCTGGAGATTAACGCCGGGGAGATTGATACGCGCATTGGCCCGCTGGAGCGTGAAGGACGCCTGATAGCCGGGCAGTATGCTGCGGATGCACGTCCGTCGCTGGATGTGAACGACACTTACGCCCACCTGCGCATGGACAGGGCCGCTACGCCGTGGATGACGTTTGCGGACTGGGAACTGGGCCTTGCGGCAGACCTGCCGTGGCAGTTTGCTATCAGTACGAGTGTGGGCGATGTAGAGCTTGACCTGACCGACCTGTACATTGAGGGCGGTGTGGTTGCTACCGGCTTCGGGGACATCCGCGTGAATATACCGGCAGAAACGCTTTCCCCTCTGGAACTGCGCTCTGCGACTGGCAATATTCGTATTGCTGCGCCGCTGGGGGCCAAGCTGCGCGTCCGTGCAGAGGGCGCCCGCTGGTTCAAGGTTCACTATGATGAGCGCCGCTATACCGAACCTGAACCGGGCCTGTATGTGGCCCGCGATGCCGAGCCGGACGCGCCGCTGGTTGATATTGATGTGCGCGGGACGTTCGGGGACGCTTACCTCACGTAGTTGCTACCATGCAGAATCCACAATCCCTTGTTATCAGAGACGGTATCGCACGCGATGTGCAACACTGCCTTGCGCTGGATCATACCTATGAGACGGATTACGTTTGGCAGGTGAGCACGCGCGAGGACACGAACTCGCGCAGTGTCACGCTGCGTAAAGACCGGCTCCCCCGGCAGATGGATGCACTGTACCTTAAAAGCCCGGAGCGCCTGCAATATGCGCTGGCCCCGGAGCAGTGTTTTCTGGTGGCGATGGCTGCTGATGGCGAGATACACGGGTATCTGGTGATGACGCGCGGCCCCGCTGAACCGATTGCCCACCTGCGCGATGTGGTGGTAGAGCGCGACGTGCGGCGCGGGGGCATTGCAGCCCGGTTAATGAAGGTGGCGGGCATCTGGGCACGCCAGAACGACATCCAGCGCATCATCGCAGAAACACAGACCCGCAATTACCCGGCAATTTGCCTGTATCAAAAGCTCGGCTACAGCTTCTGTGGCTATAATGACCGCTATTTCCTCAATCAGGATATTGCCGTATTCTTTTGCACGTCTGTACGCTGAAAGGATTCGGAAGTGCTTATCGCCGTTCTCGCGCTGAGTAATGAGATACTCACTGCTGCGATTGTTATCATTGCTGTCTCTATGTTGCTTTATAACCTGTGGCGAAACCTGCGGGATCGTGTGGCGCGTACCTCCGGGGCTGTGCTGGCCTGTGTGACGGTGGCGTACACGGCAGATGTTTTCCTCTCGTTGAACCCGGATTTGCAGAATTATGAACTGGGCCTGCGTTTGCAGTGGATCGGGCTGGCATTTATCCCGGCTACGCTGTTTCACCTGTCCGATGCGCTGCTGGCAACGACGGGTTTGCCGTCACGGGGGCGGCGGCGGCTGGGTGTGCGGATACTGTATACGCTGAGTGTGCTGTTTATGCTGCTGGCGGCGTTTAGCGATGTGCTGACGCGCATTGTGCCGGTGGATACGCCCGGTGTGCCGGTGGCGGCCACACAGGAACCGGGCTGGCTGTTTTTTGTGTATATTTTCTACTATGTGTCGGCAACGGGGCTGGCTTACATTAATGTGCGGCGGGCAAAGCTACGCTGCCTCACCCGCGATACCCGGCGGCGCATGGGGTATTTGCAGTTTGCGCTGCTTACCCCGGCTATTGGTCTTTTTCCCTATTCCGTGCTGCTGGTCACTGGCGAGTCGTTCAGTATTTTGACGCTGATACTGGTTAATGTTGCCAATGCTATCGTTATCCTGATGCTGATCTTTCTGTCGTACCCACTGTCGTTTTTTGGCTCCCGCGTGCCGGATCGTGTGGTGAAATCTGAACTGCTCAGCTTTTTCCTGCGTGGGCCAGCGACCGGTTTGCTGGTACTGGGTACGATGCTGCTGACCACACAGACGACCCGGATTCTGG
>JBCCQC010000029.1:0-14512 GCA_039024535.1 Chloroflexota bacterium | reverse complement strand
TTGCTGTTGGTGTGCATCACAAAGCCGCGCTGCCGCTTTTCAATCTGGTAGCGGCGGCCCTCGGCGAATAGCTCCTGTAGATGCAGCCGGTCACGGTGAGGTTTGGTGCCGGTTGCCAGCATCGCCAGCGTTTCGTCCGGCGTGATGTGCGCCAGCAGCGTCACCGCCGGGTGAACAAACCAGAAGCGGCTGCGGAGGTAGCGAGTAATGAGGTTCTGCTGCGCCATAACGGACTCGTGTTCGCGGTCGGTGTGTGTATTGTATGCCACCATGCCCCGCTGGAACAATAACGGAATCCAGCCGGTTGCCGATGCTGGCGGCTACAACATATTGCCATGCTCTAATTCACCCCGAAAATGACGTTCAGCCGCTCCAGCGAGATACGCTGCATGTCCTCAAGGCCCTTTGTGGCGTGATACAACATCGCGTTCTGCCCGCTCACGCGATACAGCGAGAGAATGGCGTCTTCTTCTTCGGTATTGAGGCCGTCGGCCCCGGCAAAGCGCAGCGCCACCCGCGTGAGCAAACTGAGGCCCCACGGCAGGTTTTCACTCTGCGTGGTGAGCGCCTGCACGTTAAATGCGGTGTAGTCAAATGCCATCAGGTCGTTGATCTGGTCATCGGTAGCGCCCCAGCGCCGCATGTAACCTACAAATGCACCGCGCTCCTCATCGGAGAAGCTGCCATCGGCACCCATGACCCACAACACGGTTTTTGCCAGCACGAACTGCTCCCCGGTCAGCAGTGCCGCCTCCGGCGAGAGGGGCGCATCGTCTGGCACGTCGGCAACAGCCATCTCCCATGTATCCGTCGGATTGGGCTTTGGCGCGTAGTTCACATCGCCCTCAGTTTGCGCCGCTGTGAGCAAATTACTGTACGTTTGATAGGCCCTGTCCATAATCAGCAGCAGGTTTTCCACCTCCCGGATGAGCGCGGTATCCAGTGAGACGGCTTTCGCGGCGGCCACAATCGCATCATACTCTTTTTCGTCCAGTCCATCGGCGCGGGCCATGCGGATAGCGCCCTGTACCAGTGCGCGGCGTGCCCACGGCGCGAGTGTGCCTGCTAACATTGGCGGGATGAGCGCATCGAGGGTATCGGCACCGTAATCATAGTCGTCCAGCCGGTCGATCAACTCCTGTGAGGCACCGTAGGCGCCCATGAACGCGGACAGCCAGCCGCGCTCATACATGGAGAGTTTGCCATCGGCCCCGGCAATCACCATCAGGGCCTTACCGAGTTGCTCCAGCGTGTTGCTGTCAATGGTGGTATCAATCGGGAGGTTCACCGCCTGCAATAGCACAGCGGGATGTTCGAAGGGGTAATCCATAGCCATCGAGATCAGTTCCTGTTTGCAATGCGGATACACCGATAATGGTATGCGAAATTCATGTGCGCGGCAAATACCCGGTCACCACTGGCGCTGTTCAAACTGTTGAAAGTTTTGAACAGGTTTTTTACACGCTAATAGACTGGCATACCCATGCAGTGCTGCACGGTATCCATCACATCGCGGTACATCAGTGGGGTATAGATGACGGCATTGGCTTCGTTCGCCATCGCCACAAACGGCGCCTGATGATCGACCACCAGCAGCACCGGCAGATGACGCAAATCCTCACGCCCCCGGATGTAATGCACAACGTCCACGCCGTAATCGTCGGTGGTGGCGGCCCCGGCAATTACCAGATGAACCGGCCTGTGATCCAGCGCGGCCAGCGCCTCTGTACAGGTGGCGGCGATAACGGGTTCCATCCCCGCAGAGCGCACATAGGCGGCGAGAATGATGCGGCGGGTACGTTTGCCGTGGGCAATAAGGATATTGGACATACTGTTCTGCTCCCTCAAACTGATGCGTTACGTGATGCGGTTGTCAAACTTTCTGGACGGGTCGCGATCTCCCCAGATGCGTTTGTCATCCAGAATATGTATCGTTATATCATCAGTTACCGTGATCTGGCAAGAAAGGCGAGGGTAGCCATAGGCAGCAGCGAGTTTATCGTGCCAGTGATCTGGCGGCGGTTCGTTGGTTTCAATCCACACGCCGCACGTCGCGCAGATGCCGCGCCCGCCACAGTTCACCCGTTTCATCAGCGGGGCATACGGCGAAAAACCGTTTTCCAGCAGGGTACGGCGCAGGTTCGCGCCATGCGGCACAGTAAGGGTGTGCGTTTCGCCGTGGGTGAGGATGGTGAGGGTGTGCGTGGTCATCAGTCGCCATCACCCAGCGCCAGACGCGCCACCCGCCGCCCGATCTCTACGGCGAAGTTGGTGCCCCGGTCATACGGGTAGACCTGGCTCATGCTGGCCCAGTACAGCCCCGGCACTGGCGTTTCTAAGTCCGGGATTTTCTCTGAGTGGTAGACGCGCGGCACGGGCTGCGCATATGGTGCCCGGAACACCCACGTGCGCTGTAGCCATGTGTCCTGATAACGCGGGTTGAACTTGTGTAACTCCGCTGTGAAACGCTGTGCCAGCGCATCCTCGCTCATCTGGAAATACTCGTGCTCCGGCGGGACGTAATCGCCCATGTAAACCAGTCGGTCGCCGTTGAAGTTCTCTGGCGGCAGGAAGTTGGTATGCTCCACCAGCGCCAGGAACGGGAACGGGTTCTGTGTGGAATCGGTGGTGGGGGCGGGCAGGTTGAGCCAGTACGTGTTGTCTTCCAGCAGTTGATTTTCAAGGGCGGCAATCACGACGACAGCGCCAATACTTTCCAGATCGTTAACTTTATCGCCGTAGGCCGTGGATTGCAGGCGCGGCGTCAGTTTGAGCAGTAGTTGTGGCGATGTAGTGGAAATCACGCGGTCAAAAGCCGTCACCTGCCCGCCCACCTGTAGCGTCGTGTCGCCGTCACTATCCACACCGATGTGTTCGACAGGGGTGTTCAGGTGAATCTGTGCGCCGAAGTCCTGGAGCGTGCTGGCAAAGTCATTCATAAACGCCTGGAAGCCGCCCTCGTAGGTGCCCAGCTTCACACTGCGCGTGAAAATCCGCGCCCACAGCCACGCCATATTCACATCCTGGTAGTCCTCGCCGAACTTGCCAATCAGCAGCGGCTTGAAGAACATTTCATACGCGGGTTTGCCCATGTACAGTTGCAGCCACTCGTGCGCGGTGTACTGCTCCATCCATTTGCCGTTGCGCACTGCAAACTTGAGGAACGCACCAGACGCCCCCATACGGAAAATATCCACGGGCGAGAGCGGCAGCCCGAAAATAGAGGCGTTCATCTCGCTCTGGTACAGTTCGCCGTCTATCCAGTAGCTCGTTTTCGGGCGCGGGAAAATCACCCGGTTACGCACACCGAGTTCATCGGCCAGCCGCAGCAGATGGTTATCCGTCGTGAACCAGTGGTGATAGAACTTCTCCATCCACCAGTCCCAGTGTTCATCTTTGAACCCGGCGGCCAGCCCTCCCGGTAAGTCCCCCGCCTCAAATACGTGAACCTCATGCCCTGCGTTCACGGCCTCCCATGCGGCAGAAAGCCCCGCCACGCCTGCGCCAATGATGCCAATTTTCATGGATGTGGAATCCCTGTTTGTGTCCGCTATTGGTGGTTTATACACAGGCCGTGTGCGGCGTTCTCTCACCAGCTGTGGACGCGCCGTTGCGCGTCCCTACACACAAAAAATTCGCTGCTGTAGGGACAGAGCCTGCTCTGTCCGCCGGTGATGTGATGTCTTGATTGCCCTGCTGCAAACCGGCGCTATCATAGCACCCGCTGATGGGCGTGTCATGCTAAAATGGTGTAACGTTAGATGAGATAACACGAGGGTGCGCGTCTCAATCTGTTTTGTTGCCGGTGGTGATGCCGAAAAACCGTCGCCAGTCGATGCCAGCGGCCAGCCCCGCCCCGACAACCAGCAGGGCAATCACAAAATACTCGTCCAGTTCCCACGCCCGCATCACGTCCCGCAACCAGAACACGCCCCCCACGGCAATCAGCAGCCATGCCCCCCGCGCACGGCCCCACGGCTGCCCCTGCACACGAGCGAACGTCAGCCATGCAGCGGCCACTGCGAAAAAAATACCGGGGAACCAGAACTCGAAGACCGCCAGTGCTGCCAGCCCCATGAGAAAGACCCCGGCGGCGGTTTGCTCTGGTGGGATGGGGTGTGGTTGCTCTACCACGATGTTGCCCCGACGTGAAATGGCCCTGCTTCGAAGCGCGGACGTGCTGCAATTGCTTTTTCCGAGATGAACAGCATCATGGTCGTTGCGCCGCCGCGCACCGTGGGGTTGGCCGGATCTCCAAAAACTGCCGGTTCGCCGGGGAGTGTTTGCCAGCCACGCTGTGCATAAAACGGGGCCACTTCCGTCCACAGCAGTCCCACGTCAGCGTCTGGCTGTGCGTGGATAAATGCATTGGCCCTGTCCATCAGGGCACCGGCATAACCCTGCCCGCGCCAGAACGGAAACGTCATCACAGAGGCGATACCATAGCAGGTGAACGTGTCTGCGCCGAGTGTGATCGGCGTTTTGATGACAGACACCGAACTGACCAGCGCGTCGTTCTGGGTGTACACCTCGTGGAACAGGGTGCGTGGGTCTGGTGTTAGCGAGTAGTCCGGGCTATACACCGAGTAGTCAACCCATAGCATACGGATGAAGGCACTGCGCTGGTGGGCGAGGTGCGCGGGGAGAGTTTCTGGCGTGTAGGTGTGATGTTGGGGCATATCATCCTGTGCAAAACGCATTCCGGGAATCTATCAGGATTTTTAACGCAAACACGGGAAGTCGCAAGGGGATTCAAACAAAAACGGAGCCGTGTGTGGCCCCGTTCGATTTGTTGCAGGCAGGGGTATGGCGTACCATACCCGGTGGCAGGATAGCCTAGGAGGAGGCTTCCTCGGTCGCCATGTCCTCTTCCATCATGTCATCATCCATCATCATATCGTCCATCATGCCCATTTCTTCACACAGCGGGGCGATGTCGTCAACGCAGATTTCTTCCAGAGAGCGGAAGCCATCGGCGATAACCGTTTCCATGATGTTTTCCTGAGTGACGGAAACCGGAACCAGCAGTACAGACGGAATGTCGTTGGTGCCGTTGTTGACTGCACCGGTAGCCAGTGCAGCGGTATCGCCACCTTCAACAATCGTGACGGCCAGTTCAGCAGCAGCTTCTGCCTGGGCCTTGATTGCCTTGTAAACCGTCATGGACTGGCGGCCAGCGATGATGTTCTGGATACCGGCGGTGGTAGCGTCCTGGCCGGTTACGGGGATGAAGTCGCAGCCAGCGTTTTCACGGGCAGCGATCACTGCGCCAGCGAGACCGTCGTTCGCAGCAACAGCCACATTAATGCCGTCACAGCCACCCGCAGCCGTCTGCATCTGCTCGAAGATAATCAGCGCTTCCTGGTTGTCCCAGTCGGGTACGCTCTGGTCGTCAACTTCTGTCCAGCTACCGTCATCGAACAGCGGGTTAATCACGCCGTCGTAGCCGTTCTTGAACAGGGTTGCGTTGTTGTCTGTGGGGGAACCATTCAGTACAGCAACGAGCGGTTCTTCTACGCCAGCAGCTTCTACAGCGGCAACAATACCCTCACCCTGCAAGCGGCCAACGGCTTCGTTGTCGAAGGAAACGTAGAAGTCTGCGCCGTCGCCTTCGATGGTGAGGCGGTCGTAGTCAATGACGGAAACGCCAGCAGCGCGGGCGATGTCGATAATGGTGGCGCCACTACCGCTATCCAGGTTCACCATGAGGATAACCTGCGCACCGTTGGTGATGGCCTGCTCTGCCTGGGTAATTTGCTGAGAAGCATCACCTTCTGCATTCACGATGGAGTAGCTTACCTCGGCGGCGTCAAAGGCTTCGCTCAGGAAGCGGCGGTCGTCCTGCTCCCAGCGGGCAGAAGAAGCACTGTCCGGCAGCAGTACGGCGATCTGTACAGAGTCGTCCTGGGCAGATACAACGGCGAAAGCGCCTGTTACCATCACGAGGATGAGCAACACGACGGAAATACGAGAGAAAGTCTTATTCATTGAAGTTGTCCTTCGTCAGGATATATTGTAACAAAAAATGGCGTGTGGGTTTGTCAGATTCCCCCGAAACGCCTATAGAATATACCTTAACACCCCCCTCCTCGCAAAGTGTTTAACACAAAGCCAACAAACCTGTGGCATGTTAAAAGTGTTATTCAACGCAAGAAAGTGTGTATGTTTAACATCATATACTTTACAATGTATTTTCGTTGACCCGAAATCACCAGTAAACCCAATTCTAACTTTATTATACACGAGCCTTTACTGTATGCAGAGCGAACCATCGAAGAATCCGCAACACCCCGACTTGCAACCAGAAACCCTTGCTCGCCTCTGGCAGGCCGCCACGCGGCAAAACACCACCCCCGATGACCTGCTGAACCGCCTGCTGGATACATCCACCATGCCAGCCTCTGCCATCCCGCCGGAAATTAACCTGGCCCGCGTGCTGGATCATGTCATTGATGGCTACCTCGTGGTGCGCAAAGACTGGCGCATCGTCCACGCTGGTGGGGCCACCATAGACCTGTGGGGAACCAGAAACGAGGATATTGCAGGCAAAACTGCACCGGAAATCCTCCCGGAAGATCGGGAGATTCCCTTTAAAGCCCGCTGGGAACAGGCGTTTGCTGACCAGCAGCCCGTTCACTTTACGGACTATCACCCGTACCTCAACATATGGATGGCATTTTACGGCGTCCCGATGGGGGATTATATTGTGATTGGCCTGCGAGATGTTGACGAAACCATCCGCCGGGAGCAAATACTACTGGCGAACGAGCTACGCCTGCAAACCATTACGCAAAACCTGCCCGTGGTCATCTACACACTGGATAAAGACGGCGTGTTTACCTACTCTGCTGGCAAGGGGCTGGCCGCGCTGGGGCTGGAAGAAAGTGAAGCCGTGGGCCAGAACGTCTTCGATGTGTTCTCGGCCTTTCCAGATACCCTTGCGCGGCTGCGAGAGGTGCTGGCTGGCGAAGAAAGAAACGACACCTCCGAGATTAACGGCACACAGTTCAGTTCGTGGGAGGTGCCGCTGTGGGGAAAAGATAGCACGGTGGATGGGTTGCTGGGGATTGCCATTGACCTGACCGAACAACTCGAAGCCGAAGCACTTAAGGCAGAAGCTAAACGACTGGAACACGAAAACCAGGCCCTGCACCGCCTTAACAACATGAAATCCCGCTTTATGAACATGGTCTCGCACGAGTTCCGCACACCGCTGACGGTGATCCAATCATCTACGGAGATTCTGGAACGCTACAGCGAGCGCCTGACGCCCGACAGACGCCGCAAACACCACGATAACGTCATGCGGCAGATCGAACACCTCAAAAACATGCTGGAGCGCATTGAGCGCAGCCTGGATCGTGACGCCAACCCGCCAGAAGCCCGCCCCGCGCCGCTCCATGCGGGGCCGCTGGTCAACCGCAGCGTCACACAGTTCCGGCACAGCCACCCGAACTACACCTACACCCTCGTCACCACTGGCGACCCACGCCGTGTGCCACTGGATGTCACGCTGGTGGAAGAAGCGCTGCATAGCCTGCTGGATAACGCCACGCGCTACTCAAAACCGGGTACCACTGTTACGGTTACAGTGAGCTATGGCAAAAACCTGCAAATTGCTGTTACGGATGAGGGGATGGGGATCGACCGTCAGGATCTGGAAAATATCTTTCAGCCGTTCTTCCGCAGCCATGCGGCAGAAACTATCGCCGGTACGGGCATCGGGCTGGGGATTGTGAAACAGACGGTAGAGGCCCACGGTGGCACGATCAATGTGCAGAGCACACCCGGTGCTGGCACTACGATATGGCTGAACTTTCCCGGTGGGACTGACGCTGATGAGGAGGGTGCAGTAGATGATGCCGGAGGGGAGTAATGTCGCATCCCCTCAAGCTCTCGGTCGTATATATTGCTCTACAGGTTGGCAGCCTGAATTCTTTCCACCTTTTATTATAAGCTATCCTGCCAGAAAGGTACACTTTCAATTTTTAAGGGCGCTATCACATTTCTTAAACTGAATCTACCGCATATCTGCGCAAATTGCTGCTGATAGTGTGCTATTTCCGGGTATTGGGGGTGTCTGATGTATCGGTTGCGGGGAATTTTTGCATGTAAACGGCGGAACACAGTTGCTATTCGTGCAAAATCAGGTTACAAGTAAGGGGCTTAAGCACGCCGATAACAGACACGTAAATTCCACGCCATATGAGCCGTAAGTCGCACGCCGAACCTGCTAATGCCCTGGACTGGCTGGCAAGCCTGAAGCGCAAACCCCCTCGCACCACCGGGGAAACCCGGCCCGGCCCGGAGGCGCTGCGTAAAGAAGTGCTCGCCCCGTCCCCGCCAGTACCGCGCCACAGTGACATGCCGCACTGGTTGCGCGATGCAGACACAGCCAGCCTCTCACCAGATGACATCCCGGCGTGGCTGCTGGAAGACATCCCGCAAGAACCCGCCAGCCGCCCTTTACTCCCGGCACCAGAACCGCCTGCCGCGCCGCCGGCTGCCGTTGTTGCTGCACCACCAGAACCATCACCCATCGCCCCGGCCACAGCCAGCATTGAGGCACACAACACCAGCAACGGTCTGGATGATGACCTTGTGGCTATTGAACGGCTGATACGAGCCGGTCAGCGGCTGGACGATGTGGTAGCTGTGCTGGAAAACATGGTGCGCCGCTACCGGGGGTTGGATCTGGCGACGTGCTACCGGCTGAAGGGCGACGCCCATTACCGGCGCGGCGAACACGCGCTCGCAATGGCTGCCTACCGGCAGGGGCTGGCGCTGCTGTAGCGGCTACCGATAAACCCCGTAATGTTAGAATAAATTGATGGTTTCTGCTAAATTTATCCGTTATTATTAAAATAGCATCTTAACGTTAAACTGCCATGGAAAGCGAAAGTGCAATGCTGACGATGAGTGACGATTCCAGCAGCAATGATGACCACGACGACGAAAATAGTGGTGAAAAAACCTCGTTTCGCGTTCCCCCGTCCATTGCACGCCTGCGCCGCGCCCTGCAACAATCCGGCGAGAAGCCGTCAAAAGATGCCCGTGCAAAAGAAGAACTGGAGCGCCTGCTAAGGGGCCACGTACCGGGCAGCACCCGTGCTATTGATGAACATCACGAGAACGCAAAACCTAACTGGGGAACTTCTGAGTTAAAGGGCAAGCAGGAAATGCACCTCATCCTGCCAGAACGCGACAACCTCACACTCACCTTCCGGCTGGATGAGATGTCCAGCGTGGTGATTGGCCGCACGGACGCACAGCGGGGTTTTGTACCGGATGTGGATGTGATCGGCCTCGGTTACGACAACGCCGGGGTTTCCCGGCGGCACGCAGCGCTGGTATCTGACGGGAACCGGGTGATGGTGCGTGACCTGACGAGTACCAATGGCACCTACCTCAATGGTAAACGGGTATTGCCAGAGCAGCCGCGCATCCTGCGGAACGGTGATAACCTGCGTATGGGCGATGTTGCCATCAAGATTGCCTTTACCGGGTAGCCAGCCGGGGCGGGTTTGCAAAAATCCACGAACAATAAATTGTTAATTTTCGTTGTCTGCCTTAAACTATGGGTAGCCAACGTATTGTCAATCAGACAGGGACAATGAAATATGGGCCTTTCGCGCAGACTACAGAACCAGAAGGGTAAATCGTCAGATCGTTCAAGGGAGAGCCTGGACGCAGACCTGGACGCACTGATGGGGGACGCTCCGGCATCCCCGCCGAAAGCAAAGTCGAAACCAGCCGACGACGCCACTACCGGCGTACAGGATATGCTCACCGACCTCATCCAGCTAACGCCACAGGAAATGACCGACGCTGACTACCAGCCACCACCCAAGCGCGTTACGCCGCCGCACATTGCAAAGCTGCGCAAGCAACTGCGCCCCAAGCTGCTGGCGACGAAAGATGAAGCCGACTTCTGGGATCGCCGTGATCCGGAGAAGCAGGCCATCATAGAGCAGCGCCTGGGGACGGTGCTGGATCGAATGAATATCGACCTGAACGACGACGAGTACATCATCCTGCGCGAGAGCCTGTTGAATGACCTGATGGGCTTCGGCGCGATTGAACCCCTGGTGCAGGATCGCCGTTACAGCGAAATTATGGTGAACGGTGGCGATGTCATCTTCGCAGAGTTCAAGGGCAAGCTAACCGAAACAGAAATCGTCTTCGACGATGAAGATCACGTCCAGTGGACGGCCCAGCGTATTGTGCGCCCGTTGATGCGTGCGCTGAACCGCGAAAACCCGATGGTGGACGCCCGCCTGCCAGACGGCTCACGTGTGCATGTGGTCACACAGCCATCTGCGCTTAACGGCACCACCATCACCATTCGTAAATTCCCGGAAAAACGCCTCACATGGCGTGACCTGGTGAAGTTCGGGTCGTTTACCGAGGAAGTGAAAGACTTCCTTGAAGCGTGTGTGGTGGCCCGCATGAACATCGTTATCAGCGGCGGTACTGGCTCTGGTAAAACGACATTGCTTAACGTGATGAGCAGCTTCATCCCGGATGATGAGCGCATCGTGACGATTGAGGACGCGGCAGAGCTTGACCTTGCACAGCGCCATGTGGTGAGCCTGGAAACCGCCCCGCCGATCCCGGCCAGTGAAGGCGGCGACGGTCACAAAGGCACGCTGGAAATCCGTGATCTGGTAAAGGGGTCGCTGCGTATGCGCCCTGACCGCCTGGTTATTGGTGAGTGCCGTGGTGGTGAGGCGCTGGACATGCTCCAGGCCATGAATACCGGTCACGATGGCAGTTTGACGACGGTACACAGCAACAGCGCCCGCGATGCTGTCGCCCGCCTTGAAACGCTGTGTATGATGTCCGGCATGGATTTGCCGCTGGACGTGATCCGTGCGCAGATTGCCAGCGCAGTGGATGTCTTCGTGCAGCAGATGCGCCTGAAGGATGGCAGCCGTAAGGTGGTGCAGATCACCGAGTTGCAGGGTATGGAGGGCAGCAACGTGACGTTGCAGGACATCTTCATCTACCGCACCGAGGGCCACAAGGGTATGGAGTTCAGTCACGAAGGCGGCGGCGACCTGGAACCGACCGGTTTCCGTCCCAAGTTCGTGGATCAGTTCAAGCAGTACGGCATTCACATTCCAGGCCGCGTGTTTGGCGTGGGCCGCTAACCACAATATGCATCGCAGGGGCATGGCGTGCCATGCCCTTACCCCGCTGTGTCATCATCGCCAGTCTGTGCATACCCACACCAGATCATCATCCGCCGTTTGATGCTCGAAGAACGTGCGGAACGCCTGCACTGCCATATCCACCGGAACAATCGCGTCCGGGTCGGCGTCGTGGTCAATGATGCCCCCGGCAATCACGGGAATGCTACTCGTCTGTGACGCATCGCTGACCATGCACATACGCCCCTCCGCCTCACTGAAGTACGTTACGGCAATGCGGCGTGTGTTGCCTGCACTGCCGATGATGTAGCCGAGCGCGTTGTCGTTCTCATCCAGAAAATACACCTGCACGTCCGGGCGCAGTTCAATATCCAGGTTGCGCAACTGCGATTCGAGTTCATTCCACGTGAAGTTGTGCTGTATGCCGGTGCTGGTTTTGCGAATATCCATGTTATTTCCTCTGTTTTTATCGGGTGTAGCGTGGCCTGTGTCGTTGCAGCGGAGCGGGCCTGCCCGCTCCCAACAGGGTTTTTACCTGCGTCCCCTGCGGCCCTGCGTTGAAAAAAACTTCGCGCCCTTGCGTCTTTGCGCCTTCGCGTTAAATTCCGGGCTTGTGCAGCGGGGCGAGGCATGGCCTGCGCCCCTACGAAAAAATGTCGGCCACTGTCAGTTCAAACCCGGCCAACATACCGACGCCGGGAACGGTATCTTTCTCACGGTAGATGGCGGCCTTTTTACCCGGTTCATGTACTTCGATGCGCTTTTCTTCGGGATAAACGACCCACACCACCGTCCCCACGGCATGGTAGCCACTGATTTTGATGCGCAGCGCGGCGTGTTCGGCCGCCGTATCCGATGAAATCACCTCTACAGCGAGATCGGGCGGGTTGGGGTTGTAGCCCTCGCGTGCGAGTTCAGGCTGCTTCTCATAGGAGATGAATGCGCCATCCGGGATGTAGCGGTCTGTGTGAATCACATAAACACCTCCCTGCCCGGTCACATGACCATAGTTGTTTATCTGAACAAAATCAACGAGGGAGGCCAGCACACAGGAGGCGAGATAGGATGTATATGGTGAACTCTGGACTGCAACAACTTCACCACTGATGAACTCGAACAGCTTTTCGCGGTTTTCTGGCCGCTGCACAAACGCATCGAACTGCGCGGCGGTCATTTGCTGTGTTTCCAGTACCATGTTTGTCTCCACTTACATCTTTTACAGCGGAGCGGGCATGCCCGCTCCCTACAATACATACCTGCGAGCGTTTACCGTATATCCATCCCTGCGTCCCCTGCGGCTCTGCGTTAAAAAAATCTTCGCGTCTTTTCGCCTTCGTGTTAAATTCCGGGCTTGTGCAGCGGAGCGGGCATGCCCGCTCCCTACAATACACAGGGCGGTGCGTTTATCGTACATCCACCACGCTGCCATCGGGGGTTTTGCGCACGCTGATATGTACCGGGAAGGCGTCTTTGAGGTCGTCAATGTGCGTGATGACCAGAATCAGGTCAAAGTCGTCTTTGATAGCGTTAATCGCCTCAATCAATCGGCTACGTCCTTCCGCGTCCTGCGTGCCGAACCCCTCATCAATGAACAGCGTCTCCAGATGTGCCCCGGCCCTGCGTGCCAGCAGCTTACTCAGCGCCACCCGAATCGCAAAGTTAATGCGAAACGCCTCGCCGCCGCTGTACATCTCATAGCCGCGTGTGCCCAGTTCGTCTGCAATGGTAATGTCGAGGGTTTCGGTCGTGCCGCCGCTCACTTTCTCACGCTGTGTGTCGAACTTCACAGTCATACGTCCATCGGTCATCCGCATCAGCAGGTCATTCGTGATGGATTGCAGTTCCGGGATGGCCGTTTCGATAATCATGGCCGGGACGCCGTTTTTGCCGAACGCCTTCACCAGTTCCTCGTAGATGGTGCGCTGTTCGCTGTAGTGCTTGCGCCGGTCGATGTCACGGGCTTTCCGGTCGCGCAGGCTTTCCAGTGCGCGGAGTGCCTGCTGTGCGTTATTAACGGCCTCCCATTTATTGCGTTCCTCGGTGCGAAGGCGCACGGTTTCCTGTTCGCGTCGGTCGAATTCTGCTACCTGCACGGTCAACTGCGCGATTTCGCCGTCAATGTCGGTCAGTTCCGTGTTGAGTTCGGCTATCATCTCGTGGAGTTCGGTTTCGCGGCGCTGTGCCTCGGCCTGCGATTCCAGCAGACGCGGGTGAGCCTGTTCTGCCACGCGCAGATTGGCCTGCATCTGCTCAAACTCACTGTACTCCTGCATCGCCGCCGAGTGTGCTTTGTAGGCATCACCGTCATAGCCGAGCGCGTCTTTTTCCGCCTGCAACACGGTTAGCTGCTCCCGGATGTCGTGTGCGTAGTCGTCTGCGTCCAGAATGCGGGTGACTTCTGCCAGCCGGGTTTGCTTTTCCGTGAGCGTGCGCTGTGCGTCACTCGCGGCTTTGCGCTGCGCCTGGAGTTCTCCGGCACGTTCGCGCAGGCGTGGGAGTTCGGCCACTTCGTCTTTGAGCGTTTGCAGCGCGTCTGTGAGGGTTTTCTGATCCGTGTCAATTTCCTTCATCCGCGCAACGTTGGCACGGTAGGTATCGCCACGGGTTTTGCCGTCCGCGTTCAGTTCGGCCAGCAGTTCGACGCGGTGTGTATCGTCAAGGGGCTGGCCGCACAGTGGGCACGCCGCACCTTCTACGTTTTCCAGCCCGTCAATGCGCTCTTTAAGCTCGTCCATGCCGATCTTCAGCGCGTCGTTGGTGCCCTTCAGTTCCGCGAACTCATTTTTCCATGTGTTCAGGCGCTCCTGAGCGGTGTCGCGCTCGGCCTCTTTTGCCTTCAGTTCGTCAAGATGTGCAATCACCCGGTCAATCTCGTCTTCGCTCACGCTGGCGATTTGCTGCTCAAGCGCGGTAATCTCGTTCTGTAAGCCGTCACGCTCTGTTTCGAGGCGCGTGCGCTCTGCCCGGATTTCCGACTGGCGTTCGCTGATCTGTGCATCTATCGGCTGGAGTTTGCTCAGTTTGTCGCTCAGGTCATCACGGGCACTGCGGGCCGCCTGCAACGCCTCATAGCCCTGCTCAATCTCGCCGCGCATATCCAGCACCGTCTGATATTCAGCTAGCTGCTGCTCGTTACGTTTCAGTGTCGCGTGGATGCCATCCAGTGACTTTTCCTGCATTTTCAGGCGGTTGGTGCGGTCGGCGTGTTTGTTTTTCGCAGCATCCAGCAGGGCCGGGGCGTCTTTGAGTTCGGCTAGCTGTTGCTCGGCTATTTCCAGCAGATTTTTCGCGGTTTCGTGGGCGGCCTGCGCCTCTGCGAGGTCACGCTGGATGGCCGGTTCTGTGGCGAGTTCCTTATC
>JBCCQC010000028.1:0-14806 GCA_039024535.1 Chloroflexota bacterium | reverse complement strand
TCAATACGCTGGATCCTATTGCCAATGATGACCCGATGGGTGAAGACCCGCAAACGCCCATCGCGGACATTGCAGACTATACGCCGAAGGCCGCACGCTTTGTTGATGGCGCAGCGCGGGTGTGGGTATTGCAATTGAAGCGTTTGCCGGAGGTTGAACAGCAGCGTTTGCTGGCAGGCGTGCTGGCGGATGCCGGTTACAGTGACCCGCAGCCAGTTATTGATACACGCTACGTGACGGGGCAGGTTTTTGCTCCGGAAGGTGAGATGGCAGCGTGTGGTGTGCGTGCATCGGGGTAGCGTACAGGCACGATTCTTGCCTTACAGTCCCCTCTCGCAGTGGCAGTTCAGGGTCGCTGTGAAGATGACTCTCGTACAATAAGTTGCCCGTGCAGAATGAGTTCTCGATGTGGTCGGTCGGGGTTTTCGATGCGTGCCAGCAGCATTTCTGCTGCGCTGCGGCCAATTTCATAGGTGGGCTGGCTGATGGTAGTGATCCCCGGCCCCACGAATGCCAGCCACGGCACCTCGTCAAACCCGGCAATCATTACGTCTGCGGGAATGGTGAGGCCAGCCTGCTGGATCGCACGGATTGCACCCAGCGTCAGCCGAACGTTGCCGGTCAGGATAGCGTTCGGGGGCATGTCATCGGCCAGCCATGCTGCCACGGTGCGCTCTGCTTCGCCTTCCTCTGGCT
This sequence comes from Chloroflexota bacterium, assembly GCA_039024535.1. Classification (GTDB taxonomy): domain Bacteria; phylum Chloroflexota; class Anaerolineae; order Aggregatilineales; family Phototrophicaceae; genus DAOTTY01. The sequence goes on along the minus strand of JBCCQC010000028.1, from coordinate 14,110 downwards.
CCACAAAAACCCCGATTGCTTCCAGATCAAATTCTTCCATTGCACGGCGATACCCCGCCATGCGTTCCTGCCCGGTAAAGCTGGCGGCCAGCCCCATAACCGCCGCGATGCGTGTTGCCCCCCCCGCAATGATGTGCTTCGTCAGTTCGTAGGCCATCGCCGCATTGTCACTCAGCACATAATCTGTCGTCAGGCCTTTAATCCGTCGGTCAATCATCACCATCGGCATTTTTGCATTCACGATTGCGTCAAAGTTTGATGCAGCGGCAGGTGAGGGGGAAAGGATAACACCGGCAGCGTTCTGTTCCAGCAGGGTAGCGATGTAGTGCGCTTCTTTATCCGGGTCTTCGTCGCTGTTACACAAAAAAACCTGCAATCCGCTTTCGTGGGCCACATCCTCAATCGCACGGGCAATGTCTGTGAAGAAGGGATTGCGAATGTCTGAAACCACCAGGCCAATTACGTGTGAGGTTCTGGTACGGAGGCTGCTGGCGATCTGATTGGGCCGATAGCCCAGTTCACGGGCAATACGCATGACATGATCGCGGACTTCCTGCCGGACGTTGGGTTTGTTAGAAAGGACGCGAGATACGGTCGCAACAGACACATTGGCCGCTTTCGCAACATCTTTCATGCTGGTCATGCGCAAATTCCTGGAAACGATTTCAAAGAATATTTTGAATTTGAGTATACCACAGGTCACGATAGTAGCGATTATTAGCATATTCTCACAAAAGATGGCTGTGTATGTCGTCAAATTTGTTGACAAATTTCTGCAATCGATTACAATCTCTCTCGTATCTGGTTGTAGTCTATTTTTTGACTGAATCGAAATTAGATACTTCTTCAATATATTATCCACGGAGAGTTTAAACATGCTGAATAGCCGCAAGTTGTTCGCGCTGATGCTGGTCGTTGTACTGGCCTGCGTTGCAATTGCCCCCGGTGTGATGGCCCAGGACGAAGACATCGTGATTGGCCTGATTACCAAGACAGAAACCAACCCATTCTTTGTTAAAATGCGTGAAGGTGCGCAGGAATCTGCCGATGCACTCGGTGTTGAACTGCTGACCGCTGCCGGTCAGTTCGACGGCGACAACGCCAGCCAGGTGACAGCTATCGAAAACATGGTGGCTGCCGGTGCGCAGGGCATCCTGCTGGTACCGAGCGACACCACCGCGATTATCCCGTCTATTGAGGCTGCCCGTGCAGAAGGCGTTATCGTTATTGCACTGGACACGCCCACCGACCCCGAAGAGGCAACTGACGCCCTCTACGCTACGGACAACTTCCAGGCTGGTGTGCTCATCGGTCAGTATGCCCGAGCAGCAATGGAAAGCCCGGATGAGGCTGTCATCGCACTGATGAACCTGAACCCCGGCATCACCGTGGGCGACCTGCGCCGCGATGGTTTCCTCGAAGGGTATGGCATTACGCTGGATAGTGAGCAGGTGGTTTGCCAGCAGGATACCCAGGGCGACCAGACACTGGGCCAGACGGCAATGGAAAACTGCCTCGCCGCCAACCCCGAAATCAACCTGGTTTACACCATTAATGAGCCAGCAGCCTTCGGTGTTTACACTGCCGTAGAAAATGCGGGTCTGGAAGATCAGGTGACGATTGTGTCTGTAGACGGCGGCTGCGCCGGTGTTGAAGGCGTGATTGATGGCCGCATTGCTGCGACCTCCCAGCAGTACCCGCTGCGTATGGCTTCACTCGGTGTGGAGAACATCGTTGCTGCTGCCCAGGGTGAAGATTTTGCAACCGGCTACACGGACACCGGCGTAACGCTCATCACAGCCAACCCGGTAGACGGCGTTGACAGTGAAGGCGTTGCTTTCGGTTACGAAAGCTGCTGGGGCGACCAGAACCCGGAAATCCTCGAACAGGTCATGGAAATGGACGACATGATGGATGAGGACATGGACAGCGACGAGATGGGCATGGATATGTCTATGGACGATATGGCCGCTGCTATCGCTGAACTGGATGAGCCGGTGAGCGTGGGCCTGATTACCAAGACAGAAACCAACCCGTTCTTCGTCAAGATGCGCGAAGGTGCGCAGGAATCTGCCGATGCACTGGGCATTGAACTGCTGACCGCTGCCGGTCAGTTCGACGGCGACAACGCCAGCCAGGTAACGGCGATTGAAAACATGGTGGCCGCCGGTGTAAACACCATTCTGCTGGTACCGAGCGACACCACCGCGATTATCCCGACGGTGGAAGCTGCCCGTGAAGAAGGTGTGCTGGTAATTGCGCTGGACACACCGACCGACCCCGAAGAAGCAACTGACGCCCTCTACGCTACGGATAACTTCCAGGCCGGTGTGCTCATTGGTGAGTATGCCCGTGCTGCGGTAGACAACCCGGATGAAGCCGTCATCGCACTGATGAACCTGAACCCCGGCATCACCGTGGGCGACCTGCGCCGCGATGGTTTCCTCGAGGGCTTCGGCATTACGCTGGACAGTGAGCAGGTGGTTTGCCAGCAGGATACCCAGGGCGACCAGACACTGGGCCAGACGGCAATGGAAAACTGCCTCGTTGCCAACCCGGAAATCAACCTCGTTTACACCATTAATGAGCCAGCAGCCTTTGGTGTTTACACTGCCGTAGAAAATGCGGGGCTGGAAGATCAGGTGACGATTGTGTCTGTAGATGGTGGCTGCGCCGGTGTTGAAGGTGTTGCCGATGGCCGCATCGCTGCGACCTCCCAGCAGTACCCGCTGCGCATGGCTTCCCTCGGTGTAGAAACCGCTGCCATGTACGCCATCACTGGTGAAGCTCCCTCCGGCTATACAGATACGGGTGTGACCCTCATCGCAGGTGAAGCTGCAGAAGGTGTCGACAGCGAAAGCGTTGAATTCGGCCTCGAAAACTGCTGGGGCTAAACCCGCCTCAATGTGTAACTGGCACCGCGTGATGCCAGTTACACTCATCGAACACAGAAAACAAAACAGCCACACCGTTCACCGGCGGTTGTGGCTGATTTTCAATGGATAAACATATGACAACACAAACTCAAGACGGCAGCACCCGCAGCGATTTGCTGAGGACTTTACGGGGAGTTTTTGCGACTCCCGGCGTTGGCCCGCTTCTCGCACTGATCGTAGCAGGCATTTATTTTTACCTCCAGAACGAGCGTTTTTTCACACCCTTCAATATCTCTTTGATTTTGCAGCAAACGAGCTGGATTGCTGCGCTGGCTATCGGGCAAACACTGATTATCCTCACCGCCGGGATTGACCTCTCTAATGGCCTTGTGATGGCACTGGGCACCGTTATTATGACGACGCTGGCGGTACAGGCAGAAATGAACCCTGTACTGGCACTGCTCATCGGGTTTGTTGTCACGATTGGCTTCGGAGTATTGAACGGTGTGCTGGTCACGCAGTTAAACATCCCGCCCTTCATCGTCACACTGGGCACGCTTAACATCGCGTTCGCGCTCACCCGCATTGTTTCCGTCACCACCATCAGCGGCCTGCCCCCCCTCCACACGTTTTTCGGTGAGCGCTTCGAGGTGTTCGGGACGCGTTTTACGTATGGCTCGGTAGCTGTGGTGATCCTGTACTTTATTATGTGGTTTATTTTGCGTGAAACAGACTTCGGACGGCACGTTTACGCGGTGGGGGACGACCCTGAAGCGGCCCGCCTGATGGGTATTCCGGTGAACCGGGTGCTGATTACGGTGTATGGGCTTTCCGGGTTGTTTTACGGCATCGCTGGCTGGATTCTGGTGGGGCGTATTGGCTCTGGCGATCCGAACGCCGGGCAGACTGCCAATCTGGATAGTATCACGGCGGTAGTGATTGGCGGTACCAGTCTGTTTGGCGGGCGCGGTAGTATACTCGGCACGCTCATCGGTGCATTGATCGTGGGTGTATTTATCAACGGCCTGCAAATTACCGGCGTAGACCCGCTGTGGCAGCGGTTCATCACCGGTGTGCTGGTCATTCTCGCGGTTGCTATTGACCAGTTTTCACAGAGGATTCGCTAAGATGACAGAGAACAACGACAGTCAAATCCCGGTACTCCAGGGACGCGGGCTAACCAAGCGGTATGGGCAGGTGACGGCGCTTGATGGGGCCGACTTTGACCTGTACGAGGGTGAAATTCTGGCCGTGATCGGCGACAATGGCGCGGGCAAATCCACACTGATTAAGGCGCTCTCGGGTGCAATTCAACCCGATCAGGGGAAAATTTTACTGAATGGCAAGCCCATCCGGTTCAGAAGCCCCAGCGACGCGCGTAAGCACGGCATCGAGACGGTTTACCAGACGCTTGCTGTGTCCCCGTCATTAAACATCATAGAAAACCTGTTTCTGGGCCGCGAAATCCGCAGGCCGGGGCCGCTGGGGTCGGTCTTTCGTTTGCTGGACAAAGGCAAGATGCTGGAAGAAGCGACCCACTACATGGAAGGTCTCAAGTTCCGCATACAGTCCATGCAGCAGCCCGTCAGTACCCTCAGTGGCGGGCAGCGCCAGGGTGTGGCCGTGGCACGGAGCGCTGCATTTGCCAGCAATGTGGTGATTATGGACGAACCAACGGCTGCGCTGGGCGTTAAAGAAAGTGGTATGGTGCTGGATCTCATCCGGCAGGTGCGTGACCGTGGCCTGCCCGTTATTCTCATCAGCCACAATATGCCGCACGTCTGGGAAATTGCCGACCGCATTCACATTCAGCGGCTGGGCAGGCGGGCTACGGTGATTACGCCAGATTCGCACAGTATGTCCGACGGTGTGGCAATTATGACGGGGGCGATGGAGGTGTAGCCGTCGTCGTAGATAACTTCTGGCGTGGGTAACGCTGTGTTCTGTCAGAGTAACCCCATATAACCCCGTCAGAACCCCGCTGGCGACATGAGCCGATGTCTGTAGCAGGAAACCGCTGCTACGACTGGCTCTGCCAGCGTGCATTTGTGACTATTATGGCCGATGGGCGGGATCCGTGAGAAACACTCACGAATCCCCTTTTGCTGTGATTTTGTGCCGGGGTGGTTATTTAGCGTATTCCACGCTGCGGGTTTCCCGGATGACCTGAACTTTGATCTGGCCGGGGTACTGCATCGTTTCTTCGATTTTACGGGCAACATCCCGCGAGAGGCGCATAGCAGAGAGATCGTCAATTGTCTCTGGCCGTACAATGATGCGCACTTCGCGCCCGGCCTGTAACGCATAGCTCTGCGATACACCCTCGAAGCTGTTGGCGACTTCTTCCAGCATCTTCACCCGCTTGATGTAGGCTTCCAGGCTCTCACGCCGGGCACCCGGTCGCGCCCCGCTGATAGCGTCGGCGGCCTCTACGATGTAGGCTTCCACGCACTCCTGCTCCACTTCATGGTGGTGCGCGGCAATGCAATTCACGACCCATTTGTTCACACCATAGCGCCTGGCTGTGTCAGCACCGATGAGCGCGTGTGTGCCCTCTACTTCGTGGTCAATTGCCTTGCCGATGTCGTGCAGCAGGCCACCCGCTTTGGCGATTTCCACATTGGCGCCCAGTTCCGCTGCCATCATCCCGGCGATGTTCGCCGTTTCTACTGAGTGGCCGTGCATGTTCTGGCCGTAGCTGGTGCGGAACTTGAGCCGCCCCAGCAGCTTGAGTAGTTCCGGGTGCAGGCCATGTACACCGGCCATATACGCGGCGTGCTCACCTTCCTCACGGATGGTGTTTTCGACTTCGACGCCGGCATCTTCTACCAGTTTTTCGATGCGTGCCGGGTGAATGCGCCCGTCGCCCACCAGTTTTTCCATTGCACGGCGGGCCACTTCTCGGCGCACGGGGTCAAAGCTGCTGATGGTTACGGCTTCTGGTGTATCGTCTACCACTACATCCACACCCGTTGCCAGTTCAAACGCCCGGATGTTACGCCCGTTGCGCCCGATGATGCGGCCCTTCATGTCGTCGGCAGGTAGCTGCACCACACTTACAGAAATTTCGCTAATGTGTTCGCTGGCAAGGCGCTGTACGGCCAGCGCAATCAGATCACGGGCACGGGCGTCGGCGGTTTCACGCGCTTCTGCTTCTACCTGCCGGATGATGCGGGCCATGTCGTTACGGGCTTCGTGCTCGGCCAGCGCCAGTACCTCGCTGCGGGCCTCATCCACGGTAAGCTGGGCAATGCGCGTCAGTTCAGCTTCGCGCTCTGCCTCGAACCTGTTCAGTTCGTTCTCTTTTTTGTCCAGGCGGCTCTGGCGTTTATTCAGGTTCAGTTCGCGGTTTTCCAGCCGCTCGAACCGCTTATCCAGTTCGTCACGGCGGCGCTGCAAGCGCTCATCCTCATTGTCCATATCCCGGCGGCGGCGGCGGGAAGTTTGCTCAACTTCTTCGAGGGTATCCTTCGCCTCAGCCTCGGCCACTTTTATAATTTCGCGTGCCCGGTCGGTGGCATCACCGGTAATCGTCCGGGCTTCTTCTTCCGCGAGCTTCACCCGCGCTGTACCAAGTTCTTCCTGGCGCTTCATGTAACGGTTGACGGCGTAGGGCATACCGGCAGCCACGCCGACGCCTACCCCTACCAGCAAGCCGATGAATAAAAATACGAAGTTCATGTCCGTTATGTGCTGCACCGGCAATTAACTGCCGGTACATCTCCTTTCCTGTTTGCAGTTGAGTGTGCTTCAGTACGGCGGCTCGTCGGCTGCAAAATAGTCCGGGTCAGTTTCATTGAGGTCTTCTATCAACCGGTCGAACACCTCGTTCACCACCTCATATCGGAAGCCGCGCCGCTGTAAGTAGCCGCCCAGCTTTTTCTTGAAGTCCTGAACATTGTGCCCGCGATAGCTATTCAGCTTTTTTTGCGCCGCACGATACGCCGCATCCGTGACGTCTACCGTTTCGATCACCCGCTGGATGATGTCATCCGGCACGCCTTTCTGTCGCAGTTCGACGGACAGGGCCATCGGGCTGCGGGGTTTGAATGTATCTCGATTATCTACCCAGAAGCGGGCAAACGCCTCGTCGTCCAGATAGCCCATTGTGCGCAGCCGCTCCATCGCGGCGTCGATCACAGCGGGCGGATAGTCTTTCTTTTTGAGGTTGTCACGTACTTCGCGAGTGCTGCGGGGACGGTAGCTGAGGTAATTTGCGGCGGCATCTACCGCGCGGACGATGGCATCACCATCTTTGAGGGCGGTAATGTCCGCCTCGGTGAGTTCCTGCCCTTTGCGCAGGCCAACCGCATCCATCAGGTTCAGCCCGAACGCAAATTCGCCCTCGATGTATACATTGACGCGCTCTTTGTTCTTCTTCTGAATTTCGAGCGCGGTAATTTTACCGCTCATCATCTCACTACCTGAATCAAAACAGCCGTGCATCACCCGGTGGGCGTCCACGGCTGCCTGTATTGTCCCTGTTGGTTGTTGAAGCACAACACAGCCCGGTTCGGGTAAAACCGTGCCTGCACACTATGCCTGTTGTGCCATAATTCCCCGCAACAAATGGTGTGGCAGATGAGCCAGCACCGGGTAACTTCCGGGTTTATTTTCAACGTCGCGCCCCTCGTCATAGCCGGGCGCACAGCTCATTTTACAGACAACCGCTGGTTCGTAACGTACTCAAACAGCCAGAAAGCGCAGAATAACCATGATGTATTGCGCTTTCCTTATGTGTATATTATGCACAGATTGTGAAATTTCACAACACGGGTGCTATGGGTACAGCCATCATAAGCCCGGTGCTAAGCAGGGTTATCTGCGACGGGGCCACTTACTGATGGTGCGCTGCCAGTTTCCGTCAGGCTTTTGTGAACGCCGGTTGCCAGCCGTCCACCGGCCTGTGCAATGCTGGAAAGTGTGCCATCAGAAGTATCTGCATCCAGCAAGACTGCCAGTTCACGAGATAGATCGGCACGCTCTTTGAGGAATACGAAGCGAACCTGACGATCTTTCAGTTTGTCCCGGGTTTCTCCATCCACATAGTTAATCTTGAGGGTATCCAGCAGGATTCCCCGCAGGTGGGCAGCATCGCGGATGCGCCTCATGCTGATCTTCAGGGTGTCTGGCTTCCGCAGCCAGCGCCCATACACAAACACAATGCCTTTATCATACACACACAGGTACCCCTGCCGACCTGAAAGACGGCCCATCCCGCGCACTGTACCCTTCAGCGTGGCAACCGGTTCGCGTTTGATGCCCGTTGCAGCACGATAATCGACTGGCAGCGAATCCCATTTTTTACGCTGCGAACGCAGACGGGAACGAAGCGAGGCGATGCCGAACCGTGACCAGCGCACCATGATCGGCAGGACGATGACCATGACCGTGAGGAGGACAATTGTAATGGCTGCGGCAATGTACGGGTAGCGTAGCGCGAGGATGACCAGCCCCAGCACAATCGAATCCTCAGATACATCGGCCACGGTGTTGGTGAGTGGCTCTGGCGAGGAGTTGATGATGGTGTGCAGCCCCATTTTTGTGCTGTGGGAGGTGAATGCTGTTCCACCTGCAACTACAGATATGGCTGCTGCCGTGCCCGGATCCAGATCACCGGCAAGGCCCGTTGTGAGTGCGACGGCTGCGCCGGGACGAATCACCGTGTGAAATAAATCCCAGATTGTATCGACATACGGTATTTTCCCCGCGAAGAAGCGCACTACCGTCAGTACGCCTGTGACAGCCAGTACGGGGATTGACCCGACTGTTGCGAGTTCTACGGGCAGGCCCTCTACCCACTCCAGCCGAATGGCAAGGCCCAGCGAAAACAGCGTCAGATAGAGGTTGATACCAGCAGACAGTGCCAGCGGCATCACGAGCGTTACGACATCCATACTCATCCGTTTTGCTCCCTGAATGTATGATGACCGTGGTTACGTCAGACCAATCAAAAATGAAATCTCTATGTTTATAATACAGCGCAGCCTACAAAAATGCAAAATTCCTGTCCCTGCACGAGCGAAAAACACAGGACAAAGATGTGATTCTGCGCAGTGTGTGCGACCGGGTTGCCTGCATAGCCCTCATCCTCCGGGATTGGGGATTCTGAACGACCGTTTCTGCATCGGGTGTGTTAAAATCCCCGGCGCAAGAAAACGCAACAGAGGGCACTTTCCACGATGGTCGCACCACGCAACCGTATACTCGTCACTGGCGGCGGGACGTTTACCGGCAATCACATCGCGGCGGCACTGCTGGCCGAAGGCGCAGATGTGCGCGTGCTGGTGCGCCCCGGCGCAGAGCCACTGCTGGGCCACCTTGCCGATGAGGTGGAGTGGTGGAGCGGCAATGTGTGGAATGCAGCCAGCCTGAAGGGGCGTGCGCGTGGCTCTCGCATGGTTATTCACACTGTGGGCGGCATGAGCACCTACCCCGCGCAGGGCCTTACGTACCAGTACATCAACTTTTTGAGCCTGCAAAACGTCGCCAACATGTGCGTCACGGACGGCGCACAGCACATCATGCTCATCAGCGCGGCACGGGCACCGTGGCTGCCACGCGGCTACATCCAGGCCAAGCGCATGGCAGAAAATTACATGGCGCGGGTGGGCCTGCGCAGTACGGTCATCCGGTCGCCCATCCTCTACCAGCGCGGTAAACCTCGCCCGCTGCTCTACCGGCTGATTTCAGTGGCGGCGGCGCTATCGCCGTTCGGGGGGCGCAGTGCGCCGATGCCCGTGGATGTGTTTGCACGCGGGGTGGCCCGCCTCGCAGTTGGCGATGATGGCGGACGTGTGATTTACTATGCTGGCGACCTGTGGCGGCAGAACAGCCGCGAAGAACGACGCGGTATGCCCTATGAGATGCCCGCGCCGCCAGTGATTGTGGAACCGCCCGTCAACGAAGCAGATACGAGACCGAACCAGCCAGTAAGTTAACCGCTACCGTTTCTGGTGATGGGTGACCCGACGATGTAAAACAGTAGCGAGCAACGACTATCAAATTATTATTTGCGGAAAGTGCCGGGGGCAACCATGACACGAACCATCAATGAAGGCGACCTGCTGTGGCAGCCAGCGCCCGACGACATCGACAACGCCAATATCACACACTACATCCGCTGGCTGGCGGCTAACCGTAACCTGCACGTTGATGACTATCATGCGCTGTGGCGGTGGTCGGTGACGGAAGTTGGCCCCTTCTGGGATAGCCTGCGCGATTACTTCAGCCTCGTCTTCCACGATGAACCGCAAACCCCGCTGGCCTCGTCGCAGATGCCCGGTGCAGACTGGTTCCCCGGCGCGACACTGAACTATGCCGAAAATATCTTTGCTCGTATGAAAGCCAATGACGTGGTGATTGCTGCTGCGAACGAGCAGGGAATGCAGCCAGGTATGGATAAAACCGCGCTGGAAGCAGCCGTTGCACGTATGGCGGAATCGCTGCGGGATATGGGCGTGCAGAAGGGCGACCGCGTGGCCGCCTACATGCCCAACATCCCGGAGGCGCTGCTGGCGCTGCTGGCAACGGCCAGTATCGGCGCGATCTGGACATCGTGTGCGCCGGACTTCGGCGCGGTGGCGGTGCTGGAACGGTTCCGGCAGGTGGAGCCAAAAGTGCTGTTCGCTGTGGACGGCTACCACTACAACGGCAAAGCCTACGCTCGTGTAGATGTCGTCGCGGATTTGCAGGCGGCGCTGCCCACACTGGAAAAAACCGTGCTGCTGCCCGTCATTGGCGCAGATGCCAGCACACTCCAGAACACTGCTACGTTCGATGAATTTACCGGCAGCGCCACCGCCGCCGACCTGCGTTTTGAGCCAGTGCCGTTCGATCACCCGCTGTGGGTACTGTATTCATCCGGTACCACCGGCAAACCCAAGCCCATCGTTCACAGTCATGGCGGTGTGGTGCTGGAGCACGTGAAAGCCACATATTTTCACAACGATCTCAAGCCGGATGACCGCTTCTTCTGGTATTCCAGCACTGGCTGGATGATGTGGAATTACACCATAGGCGCGTTACTCAGCGGGTGCAGCATCCTGCTGTATGACGGCGCACCCAACTACCCGGATATTGACGCGCTGTGGAAACTGGCGGCACAGGCCGACGTAACGTATTTCGGTACATCGGCGGCGTTTATCAGCGCGTGCATGAACGCCGATACCCACCCCAACCAGCACTACGACCTCAGCAAAATCCGGGCGGTGGGGTCTACCGGCTCACCGCTCACGCCAGAGGGTTTTGCGTGGATCTACGACAACGTGAACGACAATCTCGCGCTGGAATCACTCAGCGGCGGCACGGATTTATGTACGGCATTTGTGGGCGGGGCACGCACGCTGCCTATCTACGCCGGGGAGTTGCAGGGGGCGTCACTGGGGGCCGCGCTGGATGCTTACGACACGGACGGCAACCCGGTGCGCAACGCAGTAGGCGAAATGGTGCTTACACAGCCCATGCCTTCTATGCCGGTGATGTTCTGGAATGACCCGGACATGACGCGCTACCGCGCCAGCTACTTCGAGATGTTCCCCGGTGTGTGGCGGCACGGCGACTGGATCAAAATTAACGACCGGGGCGGCGTGGTGATCTATGGCCGCAGCGATGCCACCATTAACCGGGGCGGCGTGCGCATGGGCACCAGCGAGTTCTACGGCGCGTTGGAGGCGCTGCCGGAAGTGGTCGATGGCATGGTGATTGACCTCGAACTACTGGGCCGCGAGAGCTACCTGCCGCTGTTCGTGGTACTGGCCCCCGGCATCACCCTGGATAATGCGCTGCGCGATAAAATCCGGCAAACACTGCGCCAGAACGTCTCGCCCCGGCACGTCCCGAACGATATTTTCGTCGTGGAGGCGGTGCCGTACACGCTCAGCGGTAAAAAGATGGAAGTTCCCGTGCGCAAAATTCTGCTGGGCTACGACAGCGGCGCATCGCTGAACCGGGGGGCCATGCGCAACCCCAATGCCATTGATTACTTCATCGACTTTGCGAAAACGCTGAACACGGGCGGCGCTGGCACGTAGTAGATGCGCCAGTCAGTGTTGTTCATCGCTCATCGGGGTAGAACGTATCCACGTTTTGCGGCGTGATGAAGTCGTGTTCCATGTAGAGCGCAGGCGGTACCTGCTTCCCGGCTAAAATGTCCAGCGCAATCTGGAGCAGGTATTCCCCGTAACGCTCCGGGCGGTAGGCTGTGGCCCCCACCACTGGCGAGTTCGCCTCGCGCATTTCATTGCGCAGGCGGCGGTCTGCGCCCTGGCCCACCAGCAGCATCTGACGATCCATAGCGGCTTCGCGGGCGGCGTACAGTGCCCCCACAGCAGCGTCGTCGTTAAAGCAGATCACGGCAAAACGTGCGTCCGGCGCAATCTGCTTGAGCACGCCCTGCATCGCCAGATACGCCTGTTCGCTGGTGTTATCAGAGTCCACTGTGATTACCCTGTCCGACAAATCGACCGCTGGCAGTGCCTCCTGTAATCCGTCAAGCTGGCCCTGGATGCGCATAGCAGGCAGGTTGCCCGCCCGCCGCTGTTCCATGACGATTACGGCATCCACCCGGCCATTCCACTGCCGCTGGATCACGCTGCCCAGTTTAACCCCGGCCATTTTCCCGGCCTGGTAGTTGTTCACACCAAAGTACACCCCGCCCACCATCGGAATATCCACCGCAATCACGGGTATGCCGGCCTGCTGGAAGTTATGCGCAATCAGGTTGCCGGTGGCTTCGTCAATCTGGTATTCAATCACCAGGTCAACCTGCTGGCTGATTAACTGGTCTGCCACGGTGAGCGCGACATCGGGGTTAAGCTGGTTATCGGCCACAATCAGTTCGATCTGCCCGTGTGCTTCTACAGCACGTTCCAGGCCGCGCCGCACATCCCGGCTGAATGCAGTATTTTCGCTGAGGTTGGCAAACCCGATCCGGTATGTGTAGGTGGTATCTTCGCCGTGGTTGGGCTTGTAGGTGCGGTTGGTACGGGCACTGCATACAATCACCTGTGTGCCCTGCGAGGTGATGCGGTGAATGGTGCTGCGCTCAATGTGCTCATCTGTCACGAAATAGTCAAAGTCTGCGAGGGTGGCAAATGACGTTAACCCCACCTCGCCAATTTTACTGGCGTCAATCATGGCGACGCGCCGCTGTGCAGATTTCAACATCAGCGCCTTCATCTGCGCCTCCGGCATGTCCCGCTCAAAAAAGCCCTCATCCGGCGTAAAGGCACTGCTGGAAACAAACGCCGTGCGCACATGATAGTCCTGGAGCAGGTGTTTGCTGATCTCTCCGGTGATGGCATTCCCGTCCGGGCGCAGGATGCCGCCAATTACAATCACCGTGTTAGAGGCTTCCCTGGCAAGCTGCTGCGCCACCGTGATGCCATTGGTAAACACGGTCAGGTTGCGCCGGTCGTGCAAAAACTGTGCAATGTGCAGTACCGTCGAACTGGCGTCCAGCATAATCACGTCGTTGTCTTCCACCAGCCCCGCTGCCCACCGCGCAATCCGCTGCTTTTCCTCACCGTTTTTGCGGGCTTTTGCGCTCAGGTTAACTGCTGGCGCAGTGGCGTCGTCCGGAGTGGGGTTGGCGATGGCCCCGCCGCGTACCCGTACCAGGCTACCGCGCTCGTGCAGCGTTTCAAGGTCGGTGCGGATGGTCGTTTCAGAGACCTCAAGCTGATCTGCAAGTTCAACCACGCGAACGTTGCCGTTGCGGTTCACAATTTCGAGAATAAGCTGGTGCCGCTCGTAGGCACTGGCAGATGTTTGCATGAGGTTTTCCAGATGAAATCAACGATTTTCAACAGTTTACCCGCTGTGTGGCTGTATTCTACATGAATTGTAACCGGATTTTCGGGGTATGCAGCGCGATTCACTTTTGATTATTGATGAAAACTGCGAAAAACTGTTGAAACTATTGCAAAAGCCGCAAATTGTTGTTACATTCTTCTCATAAGACATTTTTTTCAATAGATCTGGCTGTTTTCATGACAGAATCGAAAAAGCCTTACTTAAAGATTCAATCGGTCTCTAAACGCTTTGGGGCAACGCAGGCACTGGATCAGGTGAACCTGACACTTTACCCCGGCGAAATCCACGCCCTGCTGGGCGAAAACGGCGCGGGTAAGTCCACACTTATCAAAACGATGACCGGCATCCACCAGCCGGATAGCGGCAACATTCTGGTAGACGGCGCCCCCGTGAGCATTCACAGTTCCGCAGATGCACAG
>JBCCQC010000027.1:0-14892 GCA_039024535.1 Chloroflexota bacterium | reverse complement strand
TTCGGCGCCACCGCGCATAATCTCCGTCAGGATGTCCATCGGAATCAGGCCATCCGGGTATGCGACAAGGTTAATCGCCACAATGGGACTGCCACCCATCGCGTACACATCGCTGAGCGCGTTCGCGGCAGCAATCGCGCCGAACTCGTAAGCGTCATCCACCACTGGCGGGAAGAAGTCCGTGGTGATGATAATCGCCTGCTCGTCGTTCATCTTATAAACCGCGCTGTCGTCCGGGGCATCCAGCCCGACCAGCAGCGAAGGATATTTGTCTGCAGGGAAAATCCCCATCAATGGCGGCAGAACCTGCGCCAGCTCGCCGGGGGCGAGTTTAGACGCTCAGCCAGCGCAGCTTGCCATTGACGTCAGTTTGATCTGTTTCCCGGTGGGATGTTTTTCAGACATGGGAACCGCCCATTGCGAACATTGCAAAGACTATAGCGCGTGCGGTCGCAAAAGTAAAACTTGCGTGCGTGGGGTTTGTCGCCTATACTGTGAATAGATCGGGGCATGGCGCAGCCTGGCAGCGCGTTCGCCTGGGGGGCGAAAGGTCGTCGGTTCAAATCCGGCTGCCCCGACAAATCCCAACACCCACCATCCCCCGGTGGGTGTTTTGTTTCTACAGTCTCATTTCATAGAATCGGATGTACGGCTTCAAATGATCCGGTAGAGGAAGATAGGGATCAATGCGGTAGAAACCATAGGATTCATACAGCTTTTGCGCCCCGATCATGAATTCCAGTGTATCCAGACGCGCCATCTGATAACCGTACTCCCGCGCCTTCTTAAACACAGCGTCTACCAGAGCGCGGCCAGCCCCAACCCCACGAAATTCTGGTCGAACATAAAGCGTGCGAACCTCGCAGATGCTATCATCCAGTTTGCCCAGCGCAATACAGCCAGCAGCACGCTCATCAACCATCGCAACCAGCAAACAGCCATGCGGCGTCACATGGTCGCCGGGAAATTTCTTGCTCAGGTCATCGTAACTATGCTCGGCAGCGAAGGTGTCTACATCCAGTTCAGGGAAATGCTCCGGTATCTCGCTCAGCATCCACGACACGTAATCGTTCGCCAGCGACAGAAATTCAGGCAGCTTACTATCCTGAGCAGAAATAATTTGCAACATGGGGACTTCTCCCTGTTATAAAACCTGCACATTCCCAGCTTAACACACAGGGTAACAATTCCTATTACCCTGTAACTCCATTCAGTCTATTCTTCCGTCACATCCTCCACCGGCAGCACCCCACCCGGACACGCATTGAAGTTCTCGCCCACAATCACGTCGAAGTCGGCCACACGGTTTGCGTCTGGCTGCTGCGTGATGTTTTCGCCGCCCACGTTGATAATCTCGGCAATTTCAGCGGAACTGCTGCCCTTCGATGCGCCCGTGTAATCCACCAGCAGCGTGTCAGCATAGTCGGTAGCATCGGCTGCACCGGCAGCAAACGCACTGAACCCGGCATCCAGTAGCACATCTGCCGCTACCCTGTCAAAGTCCGGGTTTTCTGTGCCGTTCAGCACACGGATTGTCGCACCACGCACATCAATCTGGTTCGAGGTCGGCGGCGTGTAAAAGTCCTCCCAGAACGGAATCAGCGTTTCATACGTGGGCAACTGCACATTACTGCCATCCGGCGGCGCCCATGAGGTCGTGTGATACGTCGGAATAAACGTAAACGCCTCAATATCGCTGCTGCTCAGGTTGATCGCTATCGGCAGTAAAGAAACCGCCTCGTTCAGCGTCAGGTTCGTTTCCACATACTGAATACCCTCATTCCACAGGCGCGGGAGTTCCGCCACCTGCCCGCTATCCAGCGCCTGCCGGAAAATGGCCCGGACAATCTTCTGCTGACGGCGGCCCCGGTCAAAGTCGGAGCTATTCTTGCGCGTGCGGGCATACCACTGCGCATCAAAACCATCCAGCGTGTAGTAGCCCACCTCCAGCGTGCGGAGTTTGTAGTTTTCCTCAATCGGGCGCGTCAGGTCAAGTTCTTCAATTGGCGCAACCGGGTAGAAGTCCTGATAAGCACAGTCCACCGCCACTTCCACACCACCCACGAGGTCAACAATCTGCTCAAACTCGGTAATGTTGACTTTGGCATAGTAGTGAATGTTGATACCCAGATTATAGATAATCGTATCGCGCAGCAGGCCAAACCCGCCGCCCGTCCAGCCAACCGACTCGCCCCAGCCAAACGCCACATTCAGGCGGCTCATGCCCAGCCCCGGAACAAACACATACAGGTCACGCGGCAGGCTCATCATATTCACCGTGCCCGTCTCACGGTTGATCGACACAATAATCATCGTATCCGTGCGGATGGTGTTGTCCTGTGTGATTTCTTCGTCGCTACCCAGCAGCATAATATTCACAAGATCATAGTTGCGGGTAATCGGTGTGATACGCGTCGGAACGGCTGTGGGTGCATTTGCAATCTGCTCTGCGGACGGGTCTTCCGGGAAGATAATCGTCGGCAGTACCAGCGTTTCCACCAGCGGAATAGTCGCCGTAGCTGCGGCCTGTGCGGGTACGGCGGTTGGCTCTGGTGCGGCAGTGTTCACCTGCGGGATCTCAAATGCCAGTGTGGGGCGCGGGGTATTCGTCGCAAAGAGTGGCTCCGGCGTGGGATCCTGTTGCTGCGGGTTAAAACCCATCAACGCGATACTATCCGCCCGGGCAGAGGCACCCTGCTGCACAGCGGCCTGTGTCGCCTGTTCTGCGTAATCCCCCCGGTTGGAGCGATACTCGACCTGCTGCCCCACACGCTCACCGAGCGCAGCCAGCACATCACCACCCAGCCAGACGCCCACGCCAATAATGATGACCGGCACAATAACCAGCAATGTTATCTCCGCTGACCTGCGGAACCATGATTTCTTTTTCGGGTTGTCTGCTTCTGTCATAAAGCCCCCTGAATAGTCAGTTGCGGTTTCGGCGCAACAGTGTAGCGCAAGGGCGCCTTTACGCAAATGCCTCAGTCGAAAATCACCGGGATCACGCAGGGTTCAATGAAGTTGCCGGTGTCATCTACCACCGTCAGGCGGATGTAGTGCAACCCCGGCCCGAACAACCCCGCGTTGATATTACCCAGCAGGCCATTGTTTACCGGCGTCTCTGAGCGAGCATAAAAGTTATACGTCGTGGCAAAGTCCGGGCGCACTTCCAGCCGATAGTAACTGAACCCCGGCAAGGTTGCCGTCCCAACCACATCGAACGTCCCACTGAGGCGCTGCCCTGCCAGCGGCACCACAACCGACGATGCAGCAATGCCGCACCCCTCACCGGATACACGCCGGGCCTCAGCATCACTCATCATACGCGGCACACCCGTCCTCACCGGGCTATTCGGGGCATTCGGCACAAAGAGTACCTGCCCGGTAGTGATATTGTCGGCATTGGCAATGCAATTGACTGTGCGCAGTTCCCCCACAGAGCTTTGCACAGCACGTGCAATTGAGAAAAGCGTGTTCCCGCGCTGCACTGTATACGCCGACCAGCCAGACGGACGCTCACACGGGGCCGTCACAGGCACACTGGTGGCAACCGGCGTATCTGACGGTGCCTGTGTCACCGACGGGGTAACGGTCGGCGTGACGGATGGCGTAAACGTGACCGTTGGCAACGGCGTGCGGGTTGGCGTATGAGTCGCTGTCGGGGTATTCGTTGCCGTGGGGGACGGGGTATCGCTGGGTGTTTCCGTCGGGGTATTCGTTGCAGTGTCTTCAACGACAATGACTTCTTTTGTAGGAGAGGCCAGCACTGTATCCGTCTGCTTGATTGCCACAGTCACAGTCGGTACAGGCGAGTCAGTCGCAGTCGGTGTATCTGTTGGAACCATCGTAGGTGTAGCAGATGGGGCGGCTGTGGGAGTCACAGAAACCTGCTGCCGCGTCGTGCGGGTCACGGCAATCGTATCCACGCTTTCAGTTCCCCCGCCAACAACAGCCGTGCGGGTTATGGGGGCATCCTGCGTATTCACTGTTGAGAGCAACCACGCCGAAAGCCCCACCAGTGCCAGCAGCAGCACAACAAAAAAGGCCGCCAGAGCCTCCCCACGGAAGTTACGAGGCATTAGTCTTTTCTACCCCGGTTTTCAGCGGCAGCGAGAAGTAAAACGTTGTACCCACATTTTCCACAGTCTCTACCCACATACGGCCCCCGTGCGCTTCAATCAGTGCTCTGGCAATGGGCAACCCTACAGTCGTATCCCCCAGCCCCATCACCAGATGGTCATCCGGACGGTAGCGCCACGAAAACACATCGTCCAGCTCATCCGACGCAATGCCACCCCCACTATCACGCACGGCGACAATCAGTGTATCTGCAACATTATTGGCCTTCGAGATACTGTGCTGCTCCGCAGAAATAGCAACCACACTGTTCTCCGGGGAGACAAGATAAGCATTGGTCAATAACTGTCCCACAACCTGCATCATGCCGTTCGCATCAGCCATGATGGGCGCAATCGTGTCATCAAGGCGCACATCAACAGCAAGATTCTTCTCTCTGAACTGGTACGACGCTGTTGTAATACCGTTTTCCAGCGTTTGAATGATATTGACCGGCTCACGGTTTAACTCAAAAACACCCGCCTCCAGCACTGCCAGATGATTGATGTCATTGAGCATGGTTTCCAGCCGAACAACATTCGCAGACACACGCTGTAAAAACCCGCGCTGTGTTTTAGAAAGCATCCCGGCAGATTCATTAACCAGCAGGTCAATATAACCGAGTACAGAGGTCATCGGGGTGCGCAGTTCTTCCAGCATCCCAACAAACAACTGCGAATTCACACCCACACCGTTACCCGCCTGCATTGATTGTTCCATGCGCTGGCGTTCGCGTTGTTCCTCACTGAGCGCAACAGTGGCCTCGGTTAGCTCCGTTTCCAGGCGGTCACGCTGGGCCGTAATTTCGTCCAGCATGGTAATAAGTTCACCACGGGCATCTTCACTGAGTTGATAAATGCGGTCACGGTCGCCCTCAATGCGGGCCAGCAACTGGTCACGCTCACTTTGTAGCGACCGATTCTCCATCAGCAGGCGGTCGCGCTCAGCCGAGGGCATAGCACCGTCACGCAGTTGGGCCTGCAACTGTGCCAGACTATCCCGCGCCTCAACGAGGTCTTCTTCATAGACAGAAAGATCGGCCAGCAGGCGGGCACGCTGCTGTTTCATCCGGTCTACCTTTTCGGCCATACCGCTCAGGTCGCCCTTCAAATGATCCCGCTGGCGGGTAATAGCTTCACGGTCTGCCGCCAGATGACGAATCTCCGCCTCCATTGCTTCAATCTGGAGTTCGCGCTCATCTTCCTGTCGCATCCGTTTTTCAAAACGGCGGCGCTCATTCAACAGTGCATCACGTTCCACGCGCAGCGCGTCGCTACGAACCTGCAACGATGACCGCTGGTCATATAACTGCTTGACCATCTGTGCCAGCCCCGCTGCCCCCCCATCAAGGCCCATCGCCTGCAACTGCAACTCAATTTCACTCAGGCGGTCAGTCAGGTTATCCCGCTCCTGCTGCAACCGCACCCGCTCCTGTGACATATTCTCCAGCATTTCCTGGGCAGCCTGGGGCACACGGGCCACATCAGCAGCCGTCTGGCGCATTTCCTCAAGCTGGCGGCGCATCAAATCCAGTTCATTCACAAGGCCCTGCTTTTCACGGTTCAGCGTTTCAATCTGCGCCTTAAACATGGCCTCGTCATCCGTGCCGGTGGCACTGGCGAGGGCAGTTTCAGCCTCATCAAGGCGCTGCAACAGCTTTTCACGATCCTCACGCAGCTTGTCCTGCTCCTCATTCAGCGCCACAATCCGCCGGGAAACAGACAGGCCCTGCTGCGTATCACCGAGCAGGTCAGCCAGCCGGGTGCGCTCATCATCCAGTTCAATCTGAAGGACAGCTAACTGCCCCTGAAGTTCTCTGTTCTGCTCACGCGCTGCGTCAAGGGATGACTGCATCTCGGCATGGGCCGTTATAACATCGTTATCCTCAATCTCATCCATGGGCACACCGGCCACAATCGCCTGGATTGCGCGTTCCTCTGCGCGGACGGTGGCTTTTTCAGCGGCATCACTCAAGGCCAGCAGGCTCCCGGCAATAATACCCATGCCCTTCAGCAGCTCGCGCTCTTCATCGCGCAGTTCGCGCCGTTCATAGGGCAGGCCCACCATCAAAACCGCAATTAACTCGTCATCGCGCATCAACGGCTGGAAGTACGCGGGGCCAACCTGTGGAATATCCAGGCGGGAGTAAAGATCCGTCAACTCCTCCGGGTTACGGTCAAGAAACAGCGGGCGCTGATCTCGCCGCTCAATCGCGTTCACCAGTGTGACCTGCTGGCCGAGGTTGAGCGACATCATAGACGGAATCTGGCGGTTCATCGCACGATCGTAGGCCACCAGAATATCTGCATAGTTCGCGTCGGATACCTCCAGCAGCACGGCAATATCCGCGCTCAGCACATCAGTGGCCGCCCGGACGATGTGCATCGGGATGTCACCGGGCTGTGCCCCCTCAAGGATTTTGCCCAGTGCCCGCAGCAACAATACAGACTCCCGCTCAATCGATGAACTCTGCGCGGTAAGCGGGGCTTTTGACAGCGGCTGTGCCGACACAGATGCCTTACTGCTATCCGGCGCAGCTTCTGGTGATGGCTCAGGGGGTACCGACGCAGCAGCAGGTGAAAGACCACGAACCATATTGCCGGTATCGGCCATCTGAATCTGGATTGCCAGTTCATAGCCATAAACAATCTTACGGTAAACGACCAGCGGCACTATCGGCACCGCGATAAACAGAGCCAGCCGGGATAAACCACTGTAGTTGCCAATAATAGAGCCATTCGCCATCTGCAACAGCGTGCCACCATATCCAGCAATCAGAATCACAAAAAACAGCAGCTTGAGCGGGGCATCCACCACAGTACGGAAGTAAACCAGCATGAGCACAGCACCCTGCAGCGCCGTCACGCCCTGCAAAAACGCCCACAGCACACCAGATCGGCTCAGGTTAAAGTCCAGCGTATCTGCCACCTGGCTCCACTGCACCCCCGTCACCAGATACCCGATAACCACTGTAATCATCAACACAAACACCCCGGCAGAAATGCCATTGCCGGTACGTTCCTGGTCTGCGGTAATGAACGCCCACCCGATCAGCAGCATGGCACTTACGTTCACAACCCGTTCCAGTGGCGGCAAAATGGCGCTGGCATCCTGACCGGTAAAAACCGCGAATAATGCACCGGCAAGCAGCACAAACCAGCCCAGCAGCGCCCCACCCAGCGCCAGGCTATAACGTGACGCGGTACGGCTTTGTGGGCGGCGGGTAAGCTGATTAAATGCAATAGACAGCCCCGCAGTGAGCGACAGTACCACCATCATGTGGTAAAAAAAGTCGCCGGGGGGTTGAACAAACAGGTCGGATAATGCGGACAACACTCAGCCTCGCCTGACATACTGAACCGGATAACAACCAGATTATAGCATGATTGTTCGACCGGTTGACCACATGCCACGTTAGAAAGCCGTTGCTCGATCGTTGGCCGGGCACGCTTGACGCCCCACCGGATGATGACTAGACTTTGAAGCCTGTTAGCCAGTGGAGCCACAACGACTTTGCAGCAGATTGCGATTCTTTTGCGCCGCTTCCCGTTCATCGGGTGGTTTGCCACACAACTCTATCGCCTCACAAAACCACAGTTTACAGCAGGCGTAGTGGGTATTGTGTTCAATGCGCAGGGTCATGTACTGCTGGTAGAGCACGTCTTCCACGCGAAGTACCCGTGGGGCCTGCCCGGTGGCTGGGTAGACCGGGGCGAACCGCTGGATACTGGCGTAGCAAGAGAACTGCACGAGGAACTGCAACTGGACGTGACCGTGCAGGATGTCGTTTACGTGGAAATCGTTCGCAAATATCGCAACCACATAGATATTGCCTACCTGTGCGAAGCTCACAACAGCGTGGGCAACCTGAGCACAGAACTGTTACGCTATCGCTGGACGCCGCTGGATGATCTACCGGTTATACCGGCTTTTCATCGCACGGCGATTGAACATGCATTGTTGAGGAGGACATAGGCACATGTCATCTTTAAGTGGACTTGGAACCAACCGCAAAAAACGTCGGGCCACCACGCCCGTTATCCCCATTGTGTCAGCCTTCGCGCTGGCGGCATCGCTGGGGCTGTTTGTCATGGAACTACTGCGCTTCAGCCAGCAGCAAACGCGCCTGCCATCCGATATTACCGTAGCAGGCATTGAAGTAGGTGGCCTCACGGCTGGCGAGGCCGTAGCCCGCTGGGAAGAAGTTTACGCGCAGCCCGTCACGCTCTATTACGACGAAAGCCCCATTTTGCTGGATCCGGCAGCAGTCGGCTTCCGCATGAACAACGACGTCATGCTGGCACAGGCCCGCGCCACAGATAACACCGGCAGTTCGTTCTGGGGGCGCTTCCTCAATCACCTCACGCAAACCGAAACTATAGGCGGCATAGACATCGAACTCCAGGCAGATTACCAGCAAAGCCTGCTGCGCGACTTTCTAATTGACGTGGCCTCGCGCTATGACCAGGCCGCAGGCGGTGCCGCCTATGACCTCGAAACACTGACGGTACGTAACGGCGGGGCCGGCCTGCAACTGAACGTAAACAACGCCCTCGGCCAGATCGAGGATGCCCTG
Organism: Chloroflexota bacterium; assembly: GCA_039024535.1. GTDB lineage: Bacteria > Chloroflexota > Anaerolineae > Aggregatilineales > Phototrophicaceae > DAOTTY01. The sequence continues at coordinate 6,200 of JBCCQC010000027.1, read as the reverse complement.
TTCAGTGGCGTTAACCGCACCGTAAACTTACCCGTAGGCCAAACATCAACATTCAATGCCAGCATCAACACCCTGCGTGACCTGATTATCGACTATCTCGACTCCGAAGGGTTCATCCACGACGGGCAATCAACTACAGCATCCGTCTACATTCTGGATTTGCAAACCGGCGAAGAAGTGAACATTCTGGGCGATGTCGCCTACAGTGCAGCCAGCGTGCAAAAAATATCCATCGTCACCGAGTATTACCGGCGGCTGGTGTTTGCCCCCTCACAGGAAGAAGCATGGCTGATGGTGAACTCACTGCTGTGCAGCAACAACTCGTCATCAAACCTGCTGATGCAAATCATCGGCGACAACAACCTGTTTGCCGGTCTGGAACGCATCAACCAGACGATGCAATATCTGGGCGCACGCAACACCTACATCACCGCACCCTATGACCTCGGCATTCAGGGGCAGCAGCTTGGCTCCATCGGCGCACCACCTACTACCCCGAACCCGGATCACAACACGGGCGCAGACCCATTCAACCGCACCACGGCAGAAGATATGGGCCTGCTGTACACGCTCCTCTACGACTGCGCCAACTACGGCTCGGGTTTAATGGCCGCCTACCCGGAGGACTTCACCCGCACAGAGTGCCAGCAAATGCTAGAGATCATGAGCGCGAACGACCTGCTGCGTTTGCTACAGGGCGGCATCCCGGCAGATGTGCGCATTTCGCACAAAAACGGCTGGATTTTCGATACAGTGGGTGACGCAGGGATCGTCTACTCTCCCAACGGGCGGCACTACATCATTTCTGTATTCCTGTGGGAAGAAACCGAGTTCCAGGATTTTGAGCGCCTGTGGCCGCTGCTGGAGGGAATTTCGCGGGCATCATGGAATTACTTCAACCCGGAAGCACCACTGACCGCTGCCCGTACTGACCTGCCCTTCACAGCGCAGGAATGCGAGGGTAACTACCTGCCACCGAACATGGAAGCGACCAATCTTGATGACATCGACGCGTGGAAAACGCAATCGTAGCCCTTTAGAATCGTGCGGCCCGGCACACTCGCGGGCAGCACGGTTCAGCCCATCTTCTTGGTCATAATCAGGTGATTTCGGTCAGATTTATACTGATAGTATACGCTGTCCATCACCTTCTTGATGAAGAAAAACCCCCACCCACCAATATCGAGGTCTTCTACATCTTTCCCGGTAGGATCCGGGTCTTTAAGTGACAGCGGGTCAAACGGAGGGCCTTCGTCCACAATAGTAATCTTGAACTGACTGCCATCCTCGCTGACGATAATGTCAATCGAACGCCCGCCACCGCTGCCCCCATAACCATGCTCGATAATGTTGGTAACGGCTTCGTCCACGGCCAGTTCCAGATGATTGGCGTCGCGCATGGTCATCCCGGCCCCCTCTGCCACCTCTACCACCCAGCTACACGCACCGGGTACCTGTGCAATCTCACCGGGAATGTTCAGCCGATGTTCATTCGCCATGTTAAACCGCACTCACTGTGACTCATTAAAGCTACTGATGGCATCCGACTGCGATGAGAAAATTTGCAGGATCGTATCCAGCCCCGCCATTTCCAGCACTTCCAGCACACGCTCCGATGGCTGTGCCACACGCAAATCACCCTGCGCCCGCTTCACCTTCTTCAGCGCACTCACAATTTCGCGCAGGCCCGCGCTGCTCATATAATCGACCCCCGCCAGGTCGAGCACAATCCGCACCTTACCCGCATCAATCTCGCCCAGCACAGCCTCCCCGAACTGGTTGGCATTCATACTGTCGATGCGCCCATTCGACTCAATCAGCGTGATGTCGTGTTCAAGGCTTGTTATATTGACCTCTATCATGTGTGTTCCGTACCTATCTCATGGTCACCCGGCTTGCTGCACCGGGCAAAACTGTTTCTGCAACGAATTCACAGGTAGTGTACTACAAAATGGAAAGACTGCGAAACAGGATGAACACAATTTGAGAATGTCTCAACAACTGCGTGTCTGTCTCTTATAATGCACAGGCGAACGTACAGATAGACAGGGATACTCGCCGACTGATGAATATACAGGCGCTTTTAATTGTTGCTGTAGTGCTGGTGCTCACGTTTATCTCCATGCAGCGGGCAGACCCCACCCGCCGCGCAGCCGTCCGCAACTTTGTGTGGTTCGTAATCGTGCTGGTCGGGGTTTACGGCTGGCTAACGCAGAACATGCTGGAGGTCATCGTGGCGCTGGTGATTTCCGTGGTCATCAATGCCATTTACTGGGGCCTCATCGGGCGCTATAACCCGGCCCACAGCAGCGACGAAATCCGTGTGCTGGGGATGGATGACTGAAATGAGCAGGGCCTGCGCAAACACAGGCCCCGATGATATTAGCCAATAATGTTGATCGGGATGACGTTCTCTTCCTGTAACATCAGCACACTGGCGCGGGCCGCCACCGCCTGCGCCACATCGTACAGGGCACGTCCGGCATCGCTTTCTGGCTGGTAAATCGCTACCGGGCGTCCATAGTCACCACCCTTGCGCACTTCCGCGTTCATCGGCACGCGCCCAAGGAACGGCACATCAATATCTCCCGCAAGGCGCTCACCACCCCCCTCACCGAAGAACTCACCCGTCATATTCTCCACAATGCCAATCACCGGCACATTCAACTGCTTGAACATCGCCACACTGCGGCGGGCGTCTGCCACGGCCACTTCCTGCGGCTGCGTCACCACGACCGCCCCCGTCAGTGGGAAGGACTGCGCCAGAGACAGCGGCGCATCGCCGGTACCGGGTGGCAGGTCAACAATCATATAATCCAGCCTGCCCCACTTCACATCTGTAAAGAACTGGCGAATAGCCCCGTGCAACATTGGCCCACGCAAAATCATGGGTTTATCCGGCGTAGTCAGGAACCCGGTGCTCATCAGCTTCACACCATGCGCTTCCAGCGGCATCATGCGTCGCTGACCGTCATCATCATCAACCACGGGCGGTCGTCCGGTTTGAAGGCCAGTCATATTCGGAATATTCGGGTTCAGGATGTCCGCATCAATCAAACCCACCCGTGCGCCACTATCGGCCAGCGCAACCGCAATGTTGGTAGAAACCGTGCTTTTACCCACCCCACCCTTACCGCTGGCGACTGCAATCAGGCTATTGGCGGGGATGTCCAGCCGGCCATGAATGCGTTTATCAGTCGGAACCTGCGCATCCCAGCTAATGTCGAGCGTGTTGATGCCATCTACCTTGCCGATGACAGCCTCGTTGCAGCGCTCTACGAACACATTTTTCAGCGGGCAGGCCGGGGTCGTCAGCACAATGGTGAACTTTGCGGTGTCACCTTCAATCTTCAGGTCGCGCACCATCTCCAGCGACACAATATCCACGTGAATTTCTGGCTCAATGACGGTACTCAGCGCCGCCATCACCTTTTTCTCAAGGTTGCTCATCGTATTCTCCAGAATCTATCTTGAAACGTGGAATTATTATAACGCACATCAGCAAAATTCCTGATAGCGTCTTAATGTTAGAATAAGGAAGTCTGCTGCTGACAGTGGAATCTGAGTGGGGAGAAAAAAGGGGAACGTGCGTTCCCCCCTGTGTAATTCGTGCTCAGCTACGGTCGCGGCGGCGCTTGAGCGCCTGCACACGCAACGCCATAATCTTCTCGATGCGGTTCTCATCAATTTCTGGTTCCGGCTCTTCCGCCACAGCAACAGCCTCTGCCACAGCTTCAACACCTGCGTCGGCTTGCTCTGCACGAACATCACCCGGATAAACCGAAAAATCTGGTGCCCATTCAATACCAGCCTTCTTGGCTTCCTTCTTCTTATCTTTGATAACGTCCTTGTGATCCCAGCCGCCGCGTCCCTGCGCTTCTTCTATAGCGCGGGTCGGGGCAATGCTGTACCAGTAACGGTACTCCTTGGAAAGCGTGGCCTTATCGTAGATGTGGTCGCCAGTACGGTCATAGCTGGCAAGTTCATAGTCATGATCCATCTTGATCGCATCAAACGGGCAGAACTCAGCGCAGTAGCCACAGTTCATGCAGATGTCGATGTCAATGTAGAACGCTTCCGGTTGTGGAACCGGGCGGCCCGTGTCCGGGTCTTCGCCACGCACAATCCAGATGCACTGCGGCGGGCACACCTTCGCACATATGCCGCAGCTTGTACACCAGTCCTCACCCGGCTTATCCGGTGAGTCGTAGTCATTCACGACGAGAAACGGCACAAAACGGAACCGCTCCGGTACCGCGATCTTCTCTTCCGGGTACTGCACAGTGTAGGCCCCGGCTGCGCTCAGGCCCTGGCGCTCTTCAAACACATCCTGGTTAAAGTAACGCTTGCCTGCATATTTAATATCGTCTGCAAATGTATTCACAAAGTGCTTGAACGTAACGCCCAGCCCCTTCAGAACACCAATTCCCATACCATTCATAATCTGGTTGATTGCTCCTGTAAAATACATGTGAGGGCAGCACAGGGCCGCCCCATAGTTCCAAGTTCGGGTCAATCTAGCGGTCTGTTTCACCCAGCACAATGTCGATACTGCCCAGCACACCCACCACATCGGCCACCTTCTGCCCGGTGGACATCAAGCCCAGTGGGGTAAGGTTGATGAAGGATGGGGCACGGACATGATACCGCCACGGGTTCTGCGTGCCCTTCTTATCACCGGCAGAGATCACATAGTAGCCCAGTTCACCCTTCGGGTTTTCCACACGGCCATACGCTTCACCAATCGGGACGCGCGGCGTGTGCTGCTTGCTACCTGCAAAGAAATCTTCTCCTGTCGTCTTCTCAAGGCGCGGCAAAATCTGCTTCAGAATGCGAATGCTTTCCCGCATTTCATCGAGGCGGATGAGGTAACGGTCGTAAATATCGCCGTTGTAACGTACAGCCACATCGAAATCGAGTTCGTCGTAAATGCTGTACGGGTCTGCCTTGCGCACGTCATAAGCCACACCACTACCACGCAGCAACGGCCCCGTCGCACTGTAAGCAACCGCCTGCTCTGGCGACAGATACCCCACACCGATAGTACGAGACTTCAAAATTTCACTCTCAGTCAGGTACTCGTCAAGCTCATCAATGCCACGCGGCAGGCGCTCGTTGATAAGTTCCGTCAGGTACTCCATCGTATTAAAGTCACGCACCTGGTCATTTACCAGATTCGCCACAGAACGAATACGCTCCGGTACATCGTACGCCACACCACCAAACCGCATGTAGTTACACATCAGGCGGCTGCCTGCGGTAGCCTCAAAGAAGTCCAGAATCTTCTCACGCTCAGAAATCGCGTACAGCGATGGCGTGAAGAATGCACCGAGGTCATTCAGCAAAAAGCCAATGGCCCAGAGGTGGTTGGTGATGCGTGTAAGTTCGCACATCAATACGCGGATGACCTCTGCACGGTACGTGGGCGGGCTATAACGCTTACCGTTCGCCAGCAACTGCTCTACCGCCATTGCATAACCGAGGTTGTTGCTCATGCTGCTGATGTAGTCCAGGCGGTCAGTAAACGGCATGTTATGCAGGTAAGTGTTACGCTCACCGATTTTCTCGTGGTTGCGGTGCAGGTAGCCCATTACCGGTTCCAGCGCATCAATCGTTTCACCATCAAGGGTGATAATCATACGGAACACACCATGCGTGGATGGGTGGTGCGGGCCGAGGTTCACCACAAGGCGGTCTGTCTTCAGGGCAGAGCCATCGCTGATGTCCTCAACGTCAACACCGAGGCCCATACCGGTGTAAAGCTGCTCTTCGGAAGTGTCCGTCAGCTTGCTCAGGTCAAAATCTGCCGGGTAAGCAACATTCTTGCCGTAGGCGTTCTTTTCCTCGGCACGGTGAACGTGACCACCGGGCCAGCGACTATCGAACGGCTTGGTTTCCTGCTCGTAGTAGGCTTCCTTCCAGTCCTTGCGCATCGGGTGGCCCAGGAAGCCATCCCATAGCAAAATGCGCTTCAGGTTCGGGTGGCCGGTAAAGCGAATGCCGAACAGGTCATAGGCTTCACGCTCCTGGAAATCGGCTCCGGGCCATACACCCACCAGAGAAGGAATCTCCGGGTTGTCGCGGTCGTCCTTCACCTTGAAGGCCAGTGCGCCGCCACCTGACGTACGGTAAGCGTGATAGACCATCTCCATAGAGCCATCGATAACCGGATCATCAATCGGGTTATCCGGGTCAGGCTG
>JBCCQC010000026.1:0-15018 GCA_039024535.1 Chloroflexota bacterium | reverse complement strand
GGTGTTTCTACCGGGCCAATGTTCAGCGTATTCACGCGGATACCCCGCTCAGCCAGTTCTGCGCTCAGGGTACGCGCCAGCGAATGAACTGCGGCTTTACTGGCGGAATAGACCGAGGCATTTGCAAAACCAACGACCGCGTTAACCGAGCCGTTCAGGATGATGGAGCCATTGTCATTCATTACCGGGAGCGCCTTTTGAATGGTGAAGTAGGCCCCCTTAAAGTTGATGTCCATCACCTCATCGAAAACTTCTTCAGTCATCGCAGCAACCGGCCCCATCCGTGCAACCCCGGCATTGACGAACAGAATATCCAGCCCACCCTGTTCTGCTTTCACCTGCTGGAAAACGCGCTCAAGGGCGCTGCTATCGCGCACGTCGGCCTGGACAGCCGATATACCCGGCGTTTTCACTGCCTCATCAAGCCGTGCCTGGTCGCGCCCGGTGATGATGACGGTTGCGCCCTGTGCTGCAAATTCCTGCGCAACAGCCAGTCCGATCCCACTGTTACCGCCGGTCACGACGGCTGTTTTCCCGGCTAGTTTAGACATGTTATGCTTCTCCTGTGATTTTATAAACATTTGCGAACTGATCTGTGAAATCTTCCAGCGGCGTACCTGTGCGGTTATCATCTGTGATGACAACATCTCCCCAGATGGAAAGGTCATTGGCACGTCTGGCGAAGTCGATGAAACCCTCTGCAACACTGGCAGAAAAACCATAACTCTGCATAGCAGCGCTGGCATCATCGTAAGGGAACTGAACCCATGCTAGATCAGGCTTCCCGATAGATTGACCAAGAATGCTGGCGGCTTCGTGTAAGGTGTACAAACGTGTGCCAGCCGCCTCTCGAATATTGAATGCATCGGAATCAGTGCGGAGGAGTTCCTCAACAGCAACTCCGGCGACATCTGCCGTATCGACCATTGGCATGGTAATATCTGCATGAACTGGATACCCGGCGAGGATACCGTGCTGGTGAACAGTACCGACCATACCGAGGAAATTCTGGAAGAAGAACCCGGCACGGATCACTGTAACCTGAGCATCAGTCTTTGCCAGTGCCTGCTCAAATTCGCGCAGGCCATCCAGCACACCACCATCAGCGGGAATGTGCGCTCCATAGCTGGATAGCGCCACAACCCGCCGCATACCCGATGCCTGAATTGCCTTCACGTTCGCATCAATCATAGCCATCTGGTCTGCAAACAGATCTGGCACGCCATAGTTGTAGGGCAGTAGTGTGTAGAAGGCATCTGCACCGGCCAGCACCGTTTTAAGAAAATCGGCATCATCCAGTTGACCTGCATGGGGTTCTACGCCTGGTAGCTCCTGTAGTTTATCCATGCTCCGGCCAATAGCCCGAACAGTATGCCCCTGTTCAAGCAACTGCTTAGAAATGACACTGCCTGTGTTGCCGGTTGCTCCAGCGATAACGAATGTTTTACCACTCATGTGCATCCCCTTATTTGAACGAACACTCAAAAACGTGTGCAAAAAAATTTACACGAGTACAGAAAGGGCGATTCTTACCACCTGCTCAAGTTCTTCGCGGTCATCCGTGGTACGCGCCAGCGTGCGAACTGCATACACCGTACCCACAAGATACCGGGCGACATCATCGCTATTCTTATCCACAGTAATCTCACCGGCTTCGGCAGCACGCGCCAGCGCACGCCTGAACGCGGCTGTCCCCTGCACCTTGCCCATACAGGCGCGTTGTTCCACGTCTTCATCACAGGTGGAGCGCTCCATGATGGCGTTATGCATAAAACAACCACGCGGATCCACCCGTGACGATTCAATCAACTGGCTGAACAACTGGCGTATAGCTTCCAGCCCGGAAACCGGTTCATCCAGCACCGCGAACAGACTGCTGCCCACATGCTTCTCATAAAAATCCAGCGATTCCAGATAGAGTTCGTGTTTACTGCCAAATGTGTTGTAAAGGCTGCCCGGTTTAAGGCTGGTTGCCTCAGTGAGATCACTGATAGACGTGGCCTCATACCCGTGTTCCCAGAACACATTCATCGCCTGCTGTACGACTTTTTCGCGGTTAAATGACTTCGGTCTTGGCATGTGTTTCCCTTTCTTGAGATCACTCTATGTGTTTTTGAGCGTTCTGTCAAGAATGAATTCAAAACCCGATAGCGGGGCGTTCCGCACAACCAGAGCCTCCTCGTTTTTATACGGTTTCAATGACCACTCTGGCGATCAGTCGTGGTATTATTATTGTGCCCGATTTCACACACTCAATTTCAATTAACCGACTTTAGACGGGCGAAGTGAACTGATGGACGTTGACCCTGCCAGACCCAATCGCAACACCAGTATTGTAATCCTCCCCATAGACCCCGACTACATCCCACAGGTACTCGAAACGTACCTCACCGGCTACGACATTGACGAAACGTGGCTCTCCCACCCGGATGTCATGAACCCGGAGGCGTTCGCGCTCTCTCTGGAGCACTTCCCACAGGGGCAGTTTATGGCCTTTGACACAGCCGCCGACCGCGTGATAGGCATGAGTTCCAGCATGATAATCAACTACGACATCGCACAGCCGCTGATGAAGCCGTGGCACAAAACCACTGCGAGTGGGTCGCTAACGACGCACAACCCGCACGGCAACTGGCTGTATGGCGTGGATTGCGTGGTACTGCCACAGTATCGCGGCAAAGGTGTGGGTGGGCGCCTCATCAAAGCCCGGTTCGATATTGTCAGGCGGCGCAACCTGCGCGGCATGATTGCCGGGAGTATGCCAATTGACTATCACATCGCCGCTGCGGATGGCGTGACTATTGAGCAGTACGTGAACGACGTGGTTGCAGGCCGCCGCTGGGATACCAACCTGAGCAAGCAGCTTAAAAAGGGCTTCCGGGTGCGCAACATCATCCCGAACTACCTGCACGACGAACCAGACACCCTGGATTACGCTGTGGCAATCGTCCGGGAAAACGAAACCTACCGCCCCCCGGCGAAGAACCCCGGCACAGCCACACGCCCGGTTCGCAAGCCATAATCAGGTTATCAGCCCGAAGATCGCTAATTCTCCCGCAATACGGATCGCCTGTTCCGCGCTATCATGTTCGGGGTCAAGGCTGGTGATGAGAAGTCCAGCCATGCGATCTTTCGTGGCCGCAAGCACCGTCTTCACCTGCTCCGGAGAAAGTCCATCCGGTGTAGGGAAGCCCAGCGCAGAAAAATGAGCAGGGTCAAGCGTATCCAGATCAACATGAACATAAATTTTCTCAGCGTCAAGCTGCTGGATGCACTGCAAAGCCCGGTCAATATCGGTACCCGCCACCTCTATGCCCGTCGCGTCGATGTAGTCACGTTCACCGGGGTCTAAATCGCGCGTACCAACCAGCACCACACGCTCTGGCGCAACTGTAAAACCCATGCCAACCGCATCGCGTGTCGGCGCAAATTCCGCTCGCATAGAAAGCGCCAGCGCCATACCATCATAATAGCCCGTGGGGCTCGTTTCACGGGTGTTCAGGTCGCTGTGTGCATCGAACCATACCACGCCGATGTCTGGCGCATTGAACCCCGCCAGCATACCCAGGCTATGATTACAGTTCCCGGCCACCACCAGCGGAAAATCCCCGCGTGCCACCACATCCCCAACCAGCCGTGCCAGCGCACCATTAACCTGTGTGACGGCTTCGTTCTCATCGAACGGCTCAACATCCTCAATTTCTACAGTCAAGACCGACACAACATGCCCCGCCTGTAACAGATTATCCACGATACCAGCATCCAGCAGTACCTGTGGCGCTTTTCCATAACTCACGTCTTTTTTCCCCAGATGGTAGGGGACGGTAATCACACTGATGTTCATTTAACAAATGTCCTCATGTGCTTCACGCTATTCTATATCGGCAGCATATCATCAAACAGCTTACCAGTGGCCTGTACTGCGGCATGAGTGGTCTCATGCAGGCGTTCGCTGCCCAGCACATCCCGGATGTGCGCCGCCTTTAACCGCCGGAAGGCATGGCCCTTTAACCCCACCAGATAAACTTCAATATCCAGCGCATCAAACTCCTCAATCAAATCCATGATGACCTGCACCGCACTGGCATCCACAGTATTTACCGCATGGCACACCAGCACCAGGTACTCCACATCACGGCGGCTGGCAAGCAAATTGCGCAGGTGCGTATCCATGTGGCGGGCATTAGCAAAATACAGGCTCTCGTCCAGCCGAATAATCAGCACATGCTCCACCGGCAGCACATCCCCCCGGCGCATGTCATCGTAAAAGTCACTATAACCCACCCGCCCCAGTTCCGTAATCTCCATACGGCTGCTGCGCACCACATACAGCGCCACCATCGCCCCCACCCCGGCCAGGATGCCCCACTCAATGCCAACCACAAACACCCCCCCCATCGTCAGCAAACTGATAGCAGCTTCCGGCGGGCTATAGGCCCACAGGTCACGCAGGCGGCGCAGGTCAAACAGGGTGATAACGCTGGTGAAGATAATGGCAGCCAGCGCCACCCGTGGCAGGTAAAAAAACAGCGGCGTAAGGAACAGCGTGGTCAGTGTCATCAACGCACCCGCCACCAGCGAAGACAACCCCGTATTCGCCCCGGCAGAAAAGTTCACAGCGCTACGGCTAATAGATGTAGTAACGGGCAGCCCCCCGGTAAAGGCCGCGCTGATGTTCGCCAGCCCCATCGCTGTCAGTTCCCGGTTGGGGTTAATGGTTTGCTGTTTGCGGCTTAGCAGCGAACTGGCCGTGGAAATACCCTCCATAAAGCCCACAAACGCAATCGCCACCGCGCCAAATAGCAAACTGCGCCACTGCACAAAGCTGAAATCCGTCGTCAGTGCTGGCAGGCCACGCGGAATCTCCCCGATGATAGTAACACCCGCGTTCTCGTCCAGCCGTAGCGCAAACACAATTACGGTCATCAGCACCGTCACGAACAGCGCCCCGCTGCGCGTTACAGCGACCTGTAAAACCGGGTGGGCACCCCGCGCCGCCAGCCAGCGCTCCAGCGGGCCACGGAAAAACAACAGCAGCGCAATACTCCCCCCGCCCAGCAACAGCGTGATCCAATTCAGGGTAGGCAGGCCACGCAGAGTATGCCACAGCATCATAGCAGCCTGCGGGTTACGCTCTACCGGCAGGCCAAACAGCGACGGTAGCTGGCTGATGAGAATAATCAGCGCAGCAGCGTTCACATAGCCCAGCAGCACCGGGTCACTCAGCAGGTTAATGATAACCCCCAGCCGCAGCACACCCATCAACAGGTACACCACGCCCAGCAGCAGCGCCAGCGTCAGTGCCAGCGAAACCATCTGCGCATCGTTTTCTGCCAGATGCCCGATAGCGCCCAGTGTCATCACAGACGTGATAGCCGTGGGGCCAAGCGACAGAATCCGACTGCTGCCGAACAACCCGTAAATCATCACCGGCAGGATGCTGGCATACAGCCCCACCACCGGCGGCAACCCCGCCAGCGCAGCATAGGCCATACTCTGTGGCACCAGCATCACCGCAACCGTTATCCCGGCAATCAGGTCGCCGGGGAGGTCACGCAGGCGGTAGCGCAGCAGCCACTTCATGCGGATATTGTAACCGTCAGTACAGCATGAAATGTGCCCATGCACGCTCCTCTGTGGCGCTTGTAGATAGTGGATGCGTTCATTGTACTATCGTGCAGGTGAATTTGCTCACAGGTGAGCAGCGCCAAACACAGATAGAAACCCGCATTTGTGGTTTTCACCATCATGGGTAAAATCCAGGGCGTTACTATCACGGGGATCAATGATGATGAAGTTACGATTATTCGCGCTGTTATGCGCAGCTACATTTGTTGGCCTGATATTTTACGCACCATCTGCCGCGCAGGTACCCGGCGGCGGGGGCGGCGACAGCGGTGAAGAAACCTGCCCCGCTATTGTGAGCGACGCACTCGTTGCACTGGAAAACGACTGTACCGGCATCGGGCGCAACGCCGCCTGCTATGGCAACAACAACGTGCTGGCGAGCTTTAACCGCGAGTTCGAACCGGAGTTCTTCACCTCACCGGGCGAACAGGCCGACCTGATTGACCTCGATAACCTCGAAACCGGCCCGCTGGATATTGAAAACCGGCTGTGGGGCATCGCCCTGATGAACGTACAGGCCAACATCCCCGGCACACTACCGGGCCAGAACGTGCTGATGATGCTGCTGGGCGACACCTACGTAGAAAACGACGTACCCACAGAAGACGCCTTCATCTCAGAAACCACCGTGCAGGTAACAACCTCCCGCCAGGTACCGCTGACGGAAAACCCGGACGGAACCGCAGCCCTCACCACAATCCCATCAGGCGCACAGGTTGCCGCCGATGCCGTCCACGAAAATGGCGCAGTACGGGTCAGCTTCGGGGAGCAATTCGGGTGGATCGCAGCAGATGCAGTTGCCATGCCACGCACGCTGGCTGTGCTGCCCACCATCAACGACCAGACGCGCACCCCCATGCAGGCCTTCTACTTTTCAACCGGCCTCGGCAACTCAACCTGTGTCGAAACACCCGATAGCCTCATAGTACAGGGGCCGGAGGAACTGGTCGTAGACATCCGCGCCAACGGTGCAGACATCAGCATTGGCTCTACCATTGCGCTGGTCAGTTACGAAACCCTCGACCCACCCCAGATGGAACTGTTCGTGCTGGAAGACGAGGCAACAATCACCTGCGAGGACGGCACCGAAGTCATCATTGAGGAGGGCTTCAGCACACGCGGCACCCTCACCGACCTGATCGACCTTGGCGTGAACAACTTTGTCGATAACCGCCTCGTCAACTGCGACTGGACAGAGCCAGAACCCGTCCCGGCAGCCCGCCTGCTGGAAATTGCCGGCCCGGTGTTTAATGTCAGTGACGATGTGCTCAACTACGAACTGGAACTACCCCTGATTGAGCAGATAGCACAGGCGCCCACCAGCACACCGCTGCCACCACCCGTGTTTATCCCATCCGGCGCCACGGTAACGCCGCTGCCCAGCGCCACACCCATCATTGCAGCATCGCCAACGCCGCTGCCACCCCCACCGGCCGATGACGACGACGATGATGACGACGACGACAGACCCATAATAACCGGCGACGTGGGCATTGGTGTTCTCACCTCCACCACCCTGACGAACGAAGGCGAAACGATCTTCCTTGACGTTAACGTGGTGAACAACGACACCACAGCCCCTGCCACAGGTGTCTCAGTCACAACCAATCTCAACAGCCTGCCCTTCACCCTCTCCGGTGCCAGTGCCGCAGATGGAACATTTGACGCGGCTACCGGCATCTGGACAATAGGAGACATCCCTGCGGGTGGCGCTACAGGGCTGTTTATTAACGTGATTGTGGACGCAGGAACGGCTGGCAACACCTATACATTCAGCGGCACCGTCACAACCACCAGCGGCGATAACAACGCCAGCAACAATACGGGTAGTGTCGCCATCACCGTGACCAACGATCCGCTGGCCGATCCCCTGCTTACGTTAGGGTCAGAAGATCCGAACTTTGTTGAGGGCGACACCCGAACGATTGACGTTGACGTGACCAATGCCGATCCAGTCACGGCTGCGGAAAACGTCTCCGTAGCACTCAACGTAACCAGCCTTCCATTCACTTTCATCAGTGCAGACCAGGGCACATATAATTCGGGAACCGGCGTCTGGACGATTGGCACGCTGGCCCCCGGTGCAACTGTGAACCTCAATCTGGAAATCCAGGCGAATAACGGCTCTACTGGCAACTACACCCTCACCGGCATGCTCACCTCTACCAACGATGGCGTCACAAATAATAACAACGCAACACTCCCCCTTACCGTTTCTACCCCCGCAGACGGCGCGATCACCCTTGTTGCGAACCCGCTGACGGTAACGGAAGGGGGTGGGTTTGCCTTCACCTACACCGTGACAAACACCGGCAGCACACTGCAAAATGCAAGCGTCTCCACAACCTTGCCGAGCTTCGATCCATTCCTCGTATACGCCTCCGATGCCGCTTCACAGGGAACCTATGACAACGTAGTCGGCTCATGGGCTATCGGTGACATAGCAGTAGGGGCGACTGCTACACTGACGGTCAACGTGACGACAATAGTTGGCTCCTCAATTGCTTCGCCCTACATGATTGATGCCACCCTGGGGGCCAACAATGAGAGTAACTTTGCCAATAACACAGCCAGCGTGACCGTGACGGTAACTGAGCCACCAGCCGAAGTCGAAGTGACAGACGCCGCCTTCGCACCAGATCCGGTGAATGAGGGTACAGCATCTGACTTTACAGTGGTCATTAGCAATACCAGCGGGTCGGTCACGGCCACAGGTATCACAGTTACCATCGGTGGCATACTGGCCTTCACAGAAAACGGCTCAACCGCAGAGCCAGGCACAGGCTACTCTGCTGGCACATGGAGCATCCCGGCAATTGCGCCGGGCGGCACAGCCACACTGGTACTCGACGTAACCGGGCCGGTAGGCATCAACACGCTTTCGGCAACGATTACCGCTGCGGATAACGACGACAACACGGGTAACAACTTCGGCAGTGATACGCTCACAGTAAACAAGCTGGTAGATCTTGCAGTAACACTGAACATTGCTTTTGATGGTGTGGACGCACCCGGGGCACCGGTGACAGCGACAATCACGGTTACCAATAATGGCCCCAGTGATGCCGACAATGTTTTCATCATGGATGACCTTGCTGTGGATGACGGTGTGGCACCCATAATGCTTGTCGATATTGGCAACATTCTTGCGCCACCTCAGGGTACTTATGATTTTGCTACCGGAACATGGGATGTGGGAACCGTTATAGCTGGTGATACCGTCATTTTTGACATCAACATTCAGGCCGACGCTGCTGCAGGTGCTCAAAATTTCACCTACACTGTCACTGTAACAAGTAGTACCACCGATTCCAATGCAGCCAACGACACAGCCAACGAAGCCTTTGCCATTCCAAATTGATGCTCAGTTTGATCCTGATAGATGCACTGGCACTGTTCGATCTGTCTGCATAGGCTACGTCGCCTGTATATTGTGTCGCGTTCATGGATGATCGTCTGGGATTACGACGATCATCCGTCATACCGGGTTAAACACCCACGTTATAGTACGTCTGCGCAATCTTCTTGATAGACGCCGTGGCTTTTCCCTGCGTCAAAAACACGATCGGATGACCACTGATCGCTTTGACAGATGCCTGTAACCTGAGCACATTAACCCGGAACAACAACCAGTAGCAAAAAGCCAACAGCAAAGAGCCTGATAACATGACTGACAACGCAACCCGACAACAAACCGTCAACCCGTGGCTCGTCATTGGATTTATCGCCATCCCGGTGTTCATCGGCAGCCTTGACCTCACCGTGGTCTCGGCGTTCCTGCCAGAGCTAATTCTCGAACTCGAACTGCCGCTGCAAACCTACCTCGATGACACATCATGGGTACTCAGCGGCTATCTGCTGGCGTACACCATCAGCCTCACATTCACCGGGCGCCTCAGCGACCTCATCGGGCGGCGGGCGGTGTATATTGGCTGTTTGCTCGTGTTCATCGTGGGCAGCATCCTCGTCGCCACCGCACAGGGTGCCCCCTCAGACTTCTTAAACCGCACACTCCGGCGCTTCGGCCAGCGGCCAGACCCCGCCGTAATTGATCTCGTCGCCGTAATCATCGGGCGCGTGGTACAGGCCCTCGGCGCAGGCGGTCTCGTCCCCGTGAGCCTCGCCCTCGTCAGCGATATGTTCCCGCCAGAAAAACGCGCCCAGCCACTCGGCCTCATTGGTGCGCTGGATACGCTCGGCTGGGTACTGGGCCACCTGTACGGCGGGCTGTTTTTGCAAATCCCCATTCCGCTGGAGTGGGCACGCGCAATGGGCCAGAACGTGAGCGCACTCCCCAACAACCCGGAAATGGCGCTGTTACCGTGGCAGGGCCTGTTCTGGATGAACGTGCCGCTGACGTTAATTGCACTGGCGATGGTGCTGTATGGCCTGCGCAACGTGGAGATGAAACGCAGCGGCGGGCGCTTCGACTATGTGGGCACGGCGCTGCTCGTCGGCGCACTCACCGCGCTTAACGTCGGCCTTGGCGCCAACATCGACGTAGGCGGCACAGCCAGCTTCGAGCGAATGAATACCCTCCCCAATAACTGGCAGTTTTATGTATCGGGTGCCGTCTTTGCATTTGTGATGTTCATCTTTGTTGAGATGCGCGTCAAAGACCCGCTCATCTCTCCTGGCCTGTTCCGCCGTAGAGCATTCAACGCGGGCGCAGCCACAAACGTATTTGTCGGCTTCTGCCTGATGGTAGGGCTGGTGGCCGTACCCATTCTGGTCAACGTACAGCAGGAAAGCCCGGACGACATCCGGCAGGCGGCGCTGGAAGTGGGCCTGCTGCTGAGTGCGCTCACCGTGCCAATGGCGCTGGCAACCGTCCCCGGCGGCTGGCTGGCAGACCGCATCGGCTACCGCAACACCACGCTTCTCGGCCTGAGTATGGCAGCAGTCGGGTTCCTGTTTATCTGGCAAACATGGGAAATCGGCATTTCCAACACCTACATCATCATTCACGAGGCAATCGTGGGCATAGGGCTGGGCCTCACATTTGCGCCCATCAGCGCCAGTGTGATCAACGCCGCCGATGACCGCGACCGGGGCATTGCCTCTGCGCTGGTGCTGGTATTACGTCTCGTCGGCATGACCGTGAGTGTATCCGCGCTCACAACCTACTCGCTGGGCGAGGTCAACCGCATTGCAGACGCCACACTCGGGCCAGAAGCCGCCGCCGATATTTTCGCCTACGCCGCTACCTATGCCGAAATCGCCGTAACCGTGCTGGCACAGCTTGGCCTCATAGGTGCTGTCGTCGCGCTGGTGGCACTGGTTCCGGCAGCGTTTTTGCAGGGCCGCACAACGCCCGACGAAAAAGCAAAACGCAAACAGACAGACGACGTAGCCCGCGTCGCCGGAGACTGATCTGGACGCTTGTCACATTTACGGGTTTGTTGCCAGATGTTACAGTTCACTATATCAGCAGCAGGGGCGGCCCGATGACGCATGTACATAAGGTTTAGCGTTAATCCTTTTCAAAACCGCTGCATGTAGGGACAGAGCCTGCTCTGTCCGTGGGGTTTAGCGTGCTAAACCCCTACCGTAATTATTCGTTGTATTTTGCACACCCGCCGCCATGCGTTAAAACGGTGACATTTGCACACACCAACGGAGTGGACTATGTGGCTGCCGAAATCGTGGCAAATCGTCGTGTTCTGGATCGTAGATTTACTGGGGGTAGCGGTGCTGGCTTTCCTGCCGGTGTATCTGGCAATCTACGGCATCGAAGCGATTCTATCGCAGCAGTTTGGCGAGGGACTGGTGGTGGAAATATTCGGTGCGCTGGGGACAGCCGTACTGCTGGTGAACATTGATGTCTTTGCCAGAAACGCCGGTATTGATTCCGACTTGGAACATGAGCAGATAGAAAAGCTCCAGCGCGAGATCACAGACATGCGTGCTGAACTGGCCGAACTTAAAGACCTGCTCGAACAGCACAACCGCCCACGCAACTGGCTGATTCGGTGGCTGTTCTGGCGATGACCCGTAAACAGCAGGAAGCCTTCAAAACACATGGGTAGGGGCGACCCGGTGGGTCGCCCATGGCAAGGCACCGCCTTGCCCCTACCGGGTGATTGTGTGAGAAACTTCCTGATACGTGTAAAAAGGATAGACAACACCCATGCCCAACCCATTCTACAACCGCGAAGAACACCGCATTCGGTCACTGCTGCGCATTATAATCCACGGTGCCTTATTTCTCACGATTAACCTTTTTGCTGTCAGTGTCATGTTGCTGGTCGTCTTCACAGAAATACCCTCAAGTGAAGAAATGTTCACCAATCAGTTGTATCTGACACTGACAACTGCCTCTGTGCTGGCAGGTACCGTCGCTCTAACGCTTTTAATGGGCCACTTTATAGACCGCCGCAACTTCACTGACTTCGGGCTGTGGGTGGCGCAGCGCATGTGGTGGCGGGATCTCGCATTCGGGCTGGCGCTGGGCGTGGTGCTACAGGGCGCAATATTTCTGTTTCAGTGGGCCGTCGGCTGGATTGACATTACCGGGGCACTGGTTGCCAGCAGCGGCGCGTTCGCCACGGCCATTCTGCTGCCGGTGATTACCTACATCAGTGTGGGCATCTACGAGGAAATGTTAAGCCGGGGCTATCACCTGCTGAACTTCGCAGAGGGCCTGAACTCACGCTTCATCGGGCCACGCGCCGCCGTGCTGATTGCGTGGGTACTGTCGTCGCTGGTATTCGGTGTGCTGCACTACTTTAACCCCGAATCAGACTTGATGAGTACGTTTAACATCAGTGTGGCAGGGCTTTTCCTCGGACTCGGCTACATTCTCACACGCAGTCTGGCGATTCCGATTGGCCTGCACATCTCATGGAACTTCGCGCAGGGCAATATCTTCGGCTTTCCCGTCAGCGGAACCAGCGCCGGGGCCACATTCATTGCCATCGAACAGGGCGGCCCTGAACTGTGGACGGGCGGCGCATTCGGGCCAGAAAAAGGCATGATAGGCCTTATCGCCATCATCATCGGCATGGTGATAACGGTCGTCTACCTGCGCATCATGTACGGCCCGCTGCGCATTCAAACCGAACTGGCAGAATACACCCCGCGCAAACATCAGCAGAAAGACACATCAGAAACAGCTACGATTCCAGCAGACGGTCAATCAACTGCGTAAGCCGGTCATAATCGAACGGTTTTGCCAGCATCAGGTCAGCCAGGCCCTGGGCTTTACGGGTATCATCGGAGGTACGCATGTGGGTAGCCGTGGCAAGGATAGTTTTCACCTTACCATCAGGGTCACGCTTGCGCACTTCCTGGATCACCTCAAGCCCGGTCATCCCCGGCATATTATGATCCACAATCAACACATCGGGGAAGCCCTCCTCACGCAGGCAGCGCATCGCATCGCGCCCATCCTTCGCCGTGGTAACGTCATAGCCCCGGTCTTTAAACAGCCGATACAACATCAGGCGCACGTCCTGGTCATCTTCAGCAATGAGAACTTTTTTCGCCATTGCCTGTTCTCTCCTCACACAAAAAGTATCTCAAAAGTGTAACATATATTCGGACGATTATGTTGCTATCGCACCGCTATTAGAACAATGAAAACCGACGATTCCCCCATGACAGACTCGCACACAATTGCACAATTTTTCCCGTTTTACCGCTTCGGGCTGCGCACCAACCCGTTTGGCACACTCAGTGAACAGGACTGGTATGCTACCACCGTGCCACCGCCGCCGGTACAGGCCGCACTGGATGCCGGCTTTGCGCATCTGATGGTGCTGGGCCGCCGGGGGCGCGGCAAATCCACCACACTGAACTACCTGCGCTATCACTACACGTTACAGGTGCAGCGCGTGGCCTACGAAAGACTCCCCGCGTGGCACTGGCGCTATACCACCCGGCTTGACGGGGTAGATGTGTTCGCCTTCGATGAAATGCAGCGCCTCGCCCCGTGGGAAATCGTGCGCCTGTTCCATGAGCGCGAAAAATACGGCGTGCGCCTGCTAATCGGCAGCCACCGCAACCACCACCCGGAGTTCACACTGGCGGGCATAAATGTGACGGTAGTACGGCTGGATGGCCGCATGACGCAGGCACATCTGGCAGCGATCTTACAACGGCGGCTGGATGTATTCGCGCTCGAGGGCGGGGCAGGGGTCTCGTTCACGCCACAGGCAGTAGACGTGCTGTTCCACCGCTACCGGGACGACCTGCGCACCATGAACACCCACCTGTATAACGTTTTCCAGCGATTGCAAGAACCGGGGCCAATCACAGCCGAGGATGTGCGTTAACGCCCCTGCAACCACCGGCCCACCATCTTCGCATAGAGCGTATCACGGCTACGCTGGTACCCGATGCGCTCATAAAACGGCTGTGCATCGTCCGTCCACAGGCAGATGTGCTGCCCCGGCGCATGGCTTTCCAGAATGCGCATCATTTCACGGGCGATGCCCTGTCTGCGATACGCAGTATGCGTCCACACATCCACAATATAGGAATTGCATACCCCATCAGAAAGCATCCGCGCATTGCCGACAATCCGCGCCCCATCATAGGCCATCACGCAGGTGTGGCTGTTCTCGGCAGAGAGGCGGTACTGCTCAGCAGTGCGGCCATTGTGAAAGTCGTCGTCTATCAGCGCCTGCCGCAGCGCGTCAAAATCCACGCCGGACATATCCGTGGTGTAAGTGATAGTCATCGGGTTCTCTCCTCAAGTTATGCGCATGTCACAGGACAGGCCAGCCGCCCACCTGATATAGTGAAATTATCGCTGAAACAGACAGATGAGGGAAATATGCGCAGAACCATCATTCGCAAAGTGATATTGCCTGTAGCAGTTGTGCTGCTGGCAGGTGCGCCTTTCATACTGCTCAGTTCATTCGATGTGAATCCGCCGGGACAATTCGCGTTTGCCGTTATGAATTGGCGATCCCACAACATCGAGAGCTACCGCATTGTGTACAGCCTCGGCTCGCCAGACTGCATTGGCACATTGAGCATAGAAGTTCACCACAACTATGTTGAGGTTCTCACAGACGAAGCTATGACTTTCCCGGTAATCCCGCAAAACCCGGAAACCATCGCCGAGTGTTACGGGGACTGGCTGCCCGCCACAGTGGAGGGCTATTCTGTGGATAGACTGCACCTGTTCTGGGAAAGTCAGCGCAAAACACACGGCGAAGCGTTCTTCGAAATATGCTCCAAGGCCATGCGTTACGAAATTCAGCACGACCCGGAATATGGTTACATCAGCTCGTTACAATATCGGCTGGCACAGGATGAACCTCTGGGAGTTGGGCTTCTCTGCCCGGTGTTCGGTGTACACTCTACGCACGCAAATGTAATCTCATTCGAAGTCCTTGAAGACTGAACCGGCAGTCAACAATACCATGCGCGTGCGTATGC
>JBCCQC010000025.1:0-15038 GCA_039024535.1 Chloroflexota bacterium | reverse complement strand
GACGCGCTACGCGGCACGGCCCCGTTTATCACAACCTTTCACGATCTGCGTTTTCCGTACCTGTTCCCGAAGGCAGGGCCGCTTCGTGACTGGATTGTGATGCGGCTGGCACGTGCTTCAACTGGTGTTGTGGCAACCAATCAAGAAGATGAGATGCAACTGGCTTTTCATCCTCGGCAGATGCTCATTCCGATTGCGAGTAATGTCCTGACAGAAACCGCATCTGTTGCCAGCGCGAGACTGCACGTTCGAGCCATCAGGGATAACGATATGGTGCTGGCGTTCTTCGGATTCGTCAATCGTACAAAAGGGCTTGAAGATCTCCTCGCATCAATGGTTGAATTGCGTCAGCAAGGTATCATGGCAAAGTTACTCATGATCGGGGAAAAATCTGGCAGCAGTGATCCTACCAACATTGCCTATGCTAAAGAAATCGACCGCAAGATCATTGAACATGGTTTAAACAGCAGCCCATCCGATATGAACGGACAGGTACACTGGACAGGATTCGTCTCCGACGATGATGACCTGCGTGCATTACTTACGACTGCTGACGCTGTGGTTATGCCCTTCCGTGATGGCGCGTCGTATCGCCGCAGCAGTATGATTGTAGCGATTCATATGGGCTGTGCGATTGTGACAACCACCCCGGTAGTTGACGTTCCCGCGTTCAAGCATGACGAAAACTTACTGCTCGTCCCCCCGAATAACGTTCCAGCCTTGACCGATGCGCTCATACGCCTTTATAACAATCCGTCGCTGCGGCAAACCCTGCGTAATGGTGCGCTTGAACTGAGCGCGGAATTTAGCTGGGAGCGCGTGACCCGCAGCTACATTGACTTTTACCGCAAGATCATTGAGGACACCGCTTGAAAGCCCATCGCGTCCTGATTGGACTCATCCTGAGTGCTTATATCGCGCTGGCCGCTACCTACAGCGTGATAACTCCCCTGTTCGAAGTCTCCGATGAACTGTGGCACTACCCGATGGTGAAATACATCGCGGACAACGGCAATTTACCCGTGCAGGATCCGAACAATCACGGGCCGTGGCGACAGGAAGGCAGCCAGCCGCCCCTGTATTACATGATGGGCGCGGCGCTCACCTTCTGGATCGACACGTCAGATATTGATGAGGTGCGGCGGGTGAACCCCCATGCAGGGCTGGGCGTTATTCACCCGGACGGCAACGTGAACATGATGGTTCACCGCCCGGAACTGGAGCAGTTCCCGTGGCAGGGGACGGCGCTGGCGGTGCATCTGGTGCGGTTTATGTCTGTGGTGATGGGCGCGGGTACGGTATTCGTAACGTATTTGCTCGGACGGCAGCTATTTGAGGACTGGCCGACAGTTGCCGTGGTAGCGGCGGCACTGGTGGCGTTTTTGCCGATGTTCGTGTTTATTCACGGCTCTGTGAACAACGACGCACTCAGTAACCTGATGGGCAACCTGATTACCTTACTGATGGTGTGGCTACTCAAGCGAGACACCGCGCCGATTATCCGCGATTATGTGTTAATCGGGCTGGCGGTGGGTGTAGGCCTGCTGGCAAAGGGTAGTGTCGGGTTCATGATTTTTGTGGTGGCGGCAGTGCTGGCGATCCTGGCGATGCGCTACCGGAACTGGAAAATTTTCGTGTATGGCGGCCTCATCAGTGGCGTGCTGACCAACGTGATTGCCGGGTGGTGGTACATCCGCAACTGGATGCTATATGACGACCCCACCGGTTTAAATACGTTTCTGGCAATCGTCGGGCAGCGACTCATCCCGGCCAATGCAGAACAACTGTGGGCAGAACGGCACAGCTTCCTCAATGCGTACTGGGGTTTTTTTGGCGGCGTGAACGTTGTGCTGCCCACGTGGGTTTACATCGGGTTTAATGTCATTGGTGGGTTCGCGCTGGTGAGTGCGCTGGTGTATGTGCTGTACCTGCTGGTGGCACGCCGCAAGAACCTGCGCTGGTGGCTGATGGCCGCTGTTACGTTCGTGTGGATGGGGGTCACGTTTGCCAGCTACCTGCGCTGGACATCCATTACCCCGGCCTCACAGGGACGGCTGGTGTTTGTCGCACTCAGCAGCACGTCGGTGTGGATGGCCGTGGGGCTTTGCTGGCTGTTCCGGCGATGGGGGCGTTATTTCCTGGCGGGCGGTGCCGCCGGGTACTTTGCAGCCGTGGCGATCACAACACCATTCACCATTATCCAGCCGACATACGCCGCACATCCCCAGACGGACTACATCGGGCCGATGCTGACATGGTTTGAACCCGACGACGGCCCCGTCCCCGGCCTGATGGCAATGACCGGAGCCGCCGTACAGGGTGAACCGGCCCAACCGGGGGAATATGTGTGGATTGAAACGGGCTGGCAGGTGCTGGAAGCGTTCGACCTGAACTGGAGCCTGTTTGTGCATCTGGAAACGCAGGATGGCGTCATCGTCGCGCAGCGGGATATGTACCCCGGACGTGGCCTGCTGGCAACCACGGACATGCAAGAACTGTTCGCGTGGGATAACGCCACGGCTGTATTTGTGCCGCGCACGGTCTATGCACCGCAGGAACTGAACGTGATGGTCGGGTGGTATCACCTGCCCAGCGGCGAACGCATGGAACACGAGCGCGACGACGACGACAGCCCGGTTTACACGCCAGACGATCGCTACCGCGTGAAAATCGGCACAGTCACGCTGGAACCACCGGAGAGCGACCTCGATGTACCGAACCCACTGCGGGTTAATTTTGATGACCGACTGGAACTCATCGGCTACGAGTACAGCACGCTGGCTCCGGCGCGTGGCGAAGAAATGGCCGTCACGCTGTACTGGCGGGCTATCGAACCCATCGAGAAGGACTACGTGGCGTTTGTGCATGTGATTGACAGCGCAACCTACACCATCGTCGGTGGCAGCGACGCGCAGCCCGTGCAATGGACGCGCCCCACAAACACGTGGGAAGTCGACGAAATCATCGAAGATACACACACCTTTACTATCCACGACGATGCAAACCCGGCCATCTACGAGGTAGAGGTGGGCATGTACCATGTCGAAGATGATGGTTCGCTGCCACGCCTTCGCATTTTTGCCGAGGGCGGTGGACAGCCAGACAACTTTATCTACCTCAACCGGGTACGAGTAACGCTGCCATGACACCACTACGCCGCATTTCGCCAGACGCACTGGCGGTGATTGCCCTTGTTTTGCTGTGTGCGCTGTTTTTCTGGCGCATCCTCACCCCCATAGACGCCGATAAAGCCTCGTTCAAAGAGGGGGACTTTTCTGCGCAGTTCAGTGCCTTCGGTGCGTACCATTACGACCGTTTCCGTGTATTCGAAGTGCCACTGTGGAACCCATATAACAACAGCGGGCTGCCCTTCGTTGCCGACACACAGGCGGCTGCTATTTATCCGCCGCGCATGTTCAGCATGGGCCTGCTCACGTGGCCGTGGTGGGATCAGTGGTATTACCGGGTGCTGGAATACGAAGCGATTGTGCATGTGCTGGTGTATACGCTGGCAATGCACGCCTTTGTACATCGCATGACGGGCAGTGTGTGGGGTGGGTTTACGGCGGCGGTTGTGGGGGGCTATGGCGGCTACATGAGCGGCTACCCTCCGCTACAACTGGCCGTTTTAGAGGCCGGGGCATGGCTCCCGCTGGTGCTGATGGGCATTTATGAGGGAACGAAAAACGGGCGCGTGCGCTATATTCCGCTGGTGCTCACAGCTATTTCGCTGGGATGTTCGTGGCTGGCGGGTCACCCGCAAACCTCATGGTTCCTGACGTACCTGGCAATGGCGTATTTTGCATACTGTGTGTGGGATATGCCCGATCGCCTGTGGACGTGGATAAAGGGCGTGGCGTTCTTCGGTGTGCTAACGGTGGCTGCGTGCGCAGTGGCATTATTCCCCGGCGTGGAGTATCTGGCGCACACCGCCCGTGCGGATATGGGCTATGCGACGAAGGGTAACGGCTTCCCGTTCCAGGACGTGCTGCAAATGCTCTATCCTGGCACGGTGAGCCTGTTCTCGCCGTTGTATGTGGGCATACCAGGCTTGATACTGGCGTTGACGGCCCTGCGACTGCCACGGCGACAAGTGGCGTTCTGGTTCGGGGTGGTGATATTCGGTTTACTGCTCAGTTTTGGCGCAAATGCTGCGCTGTTCCCGTCGCTGTATAACACCGTGCCCGGACTACGATTTTTCCGTGGGCAGGAGCGTGCCGCCTATCTGGTCGCACACAGTCTGGCAATACTCTCCGGGATTGGCATGGCGGGGTTGATACGTGGTGAAATCCATCGCGGGGGGCTGTTGTTCCGGCGTTTGCTGCTGGGCGCGATGCTATTTACCGGCGGGATGTTTGTGCTGGTGACGCTGCTGTGGTTCGGGTTCCGTGAGCAGTACGGCAGTGTGATTGGCCCGGTGACGTTTGCGTTTTTTGTGGCAGTGGCGGCTTATGCCGTGGGTGTGCGCCTGCTGGATAACTCTAACGCTCCTAATGTTGCGAATTCCAACGCTAACACCTCTAAGGTAGCGAATTCCCTTGTGGCCGCGTTTGTGATTGTGCTGGTGTTCGACCTGTTCAGTGTGAACATGGATGCTGACAGTAATTACGACGACATCCGGCCACAGGATCAACTGGCGATAGAGCCGCCCCCACTGATAACGCCCGTACTGCCGGAAGATGAAGTCTTCCGCGTGGACGGCTTCCGGGGGCTGACGGGGAATTTTGGTAGTCTGTATAACGTGTATGATGCACGCGGCATCAGTCCGCTGTTTCTGGATGGCCCATTTCAGTTACAGCAGGAGCCGTTCGCATCTGCGGCCAACTTTGAAACCAACCCGACCTTCTGGGAATTGAATGCCGTGCGCTATGTGTACAGCGGCTTTGAGGAACTACCGGTTGAGAGCGAGATTATCACCACGGGCGATGATATGTTCGGGCCGGTAATGCTGCACGAACTGGCCGACCCGCGCCCGTTTGCGCTGCCACTCTATCAAGCAGATGTCGTGGACAGTGACGAATTTGCACGCGCTTTGCTGGCTGATGAACGCTACACCCCACGCGAGAGCGTAATACTACACACGGAGCCGACACTTGATCTGCCGGAAAATGGCGACGGTGACGCCACCGTCACTGAATTTCTGCCGGAGCGTATTGTGATTGAGGTGACGACAGACGAAAACGCGATTCTGTCACTGGCACACCCGCATTACCCCGGCTGGCAGGCCACACTGGGCGGTGAGCGCGTGGATTTGCTGCGGGCGTATGGTGGTTTTTCTGCGGTTGAAGTCCCGGCGGGTACGCATACACTGGAACTGGTCTACCGTCCGCTGACGTTTGCCGTGGGTGCCCTCATCACGTTTGTAACGTGGGTGGGGTTTGCGCTCATTGGCCTGCGCGAGATTGTGAGAGGAAGCCGCAATGCAACACATCGAACAGACAAACCCGTTAGCTGAGTGGCTGCTATCGCTGGATAGACGCCTGTACGCGCTGGTGATCGGCGCAGGCATTGGCATTGCGGCAGGGGTTATCGGCGTGGCAATTGCCTACATCGGCCCCATCCTGACCGGGGCTGCGTTTGTGGGCATTTTTGGCGCGGTGTACATCATCACGGATGAACGGGCGGCGCTGTATGGCACGCTGGTCACGATGATGCTGCTGCCATTCAGCACGTTTCCGTTCAAGATCATTCTCACACCTACCCTGCTGGATGCCACGCTGGGCGCATTTGTGGGCGTGTATGCCCTGCAATGGATCACTGGCAGGCGGCGCACGTTGCGGCTAACCCCGGCGAACATCATGATTGCGGTATATACAGTCTATTTCGTGTTCGCGTTTGTGCTGGGGTTGCGTTTTGGTGCCCCTACGAACAACATTTTGCGCCAGTTTGCAGAAACGCTGCTTGCCATCAGCATGACGTTTATTCTCGTGGACATCACCCGCGACGAGAAAACCCTGCGCCGCATGGTGCTGCTGGTGATTTTGCTGGTGGCGTGCCAATCGCTGCTGGCAATTTTCCTGTGGGTATTGCCCGATGCATTTGCAGAGCGACAGTTAATCCGGCTGGCACGCATCGGCTATCCTGATGGCGGCGTTATTCGTTATGTGGAAGATAACCCCGGCCTTGCTGAACGTGCCATCGGCACGTTTGTAGACCCGAATGTGCTGGGCGGTGCGCTGGCTATTTTCGCGTCGATGATTACCCCGCAGATATTTGCGAAAAAGCCGGTGATCCCGTTCCGCTGGCTGACGTTTGCGGTGTGGGGTGTGGTGATTGTGGCGCTGCTGCTGACGTTCAGCCGGGCCGCGATGGTGGGATTTGCTGCGGGGCTGGTGCTGATTGCCACGCTGCGCTATCGAAAGCTGTTTTACCTCATGATTGCGGGGTTGATGCTGCTGTTATTCCTGCCGCAGACGCAGTTTTACATTGAGCGATTTGTATCCGCGTTTGGTGGCCGAGATGCTGACCCGGCAACATTGATGCGCATGGGTGAGTATGGCGACTCGATTGAATTGATCCGGCAGTATCCGTGGTTCGGCGTGGGGTTCACCGGCACCCCCACCGCAGACCTGTATACGAGTGTTGCCAGTATGTACCTGATTATTGCGAACCACATTGGCCTTATCGGGCTGGCGCTGTTTCTTATCACCATGCTGGTGATTTTCCTGTACGGGTGGAGGGCGTGGCAGGCTGGTAAAGACAATGACGCACTTAACTCTATCCTGCTGGGCTACTATGCGGCTTTGCTCACGGTGCTGACGACCAGCATTGCCGATATGTACTATTTCCGGCTGGATTTCCAGTCGCAGATTACGCTGTTCTGGTTGATTATTGCACTGGCACTGGCAACCGCACGGCTGGCACTGGAAGACCCGAACGAAACTTAAGCAATAGATGAGCACATTAGTAACTCGTGAGCGTGTGTGGTAGAATGCCGCAGAATAATGAGCAAACAATGAACACTGGGGGTGGCTTTCCGGGGTGATTTAGCGCACTGCACCTTGAAGAAGTGACTTGTTTTCTGTACGATGCTCGCCGTTTTGATAACTATCGCTCTTTCCGCTCTACGCTGAACTCCCGGTTCAGCACAGGGCAAACCCAGGGAAAGGAAAACCAGATGAAGAGAGCATACGAAATCGCGTTCATTGTAAGGATGGACCCGAACCAGGCAGTAATTGACGAAGCTGTTGACCAGGTTCAGGCCTGGATTGAAGCCGACGAGCTGGGCGAAGTAAAAACCATCGACCGATGGGGCCAGCGGCGGCTTGCCTACGAAATCGACAGCCAGCGCGACGGATACTATGTGATCCTCGAAGCTGATATTGACCCCGCCGGACTGCCAGAATTCGAAGAAAACATGAAACTATCGTCTGCAATTCTGCGCTATCTAATCATTCGTCAGGAAGGCTAGCGCCCCTCTGAAAGTCAGGAGAGGCAATGGCACGGGGACTGAATAAGGTCACGATTATTGGAGATATTGGCCGCGACCCGGAAATGCGCTACACACCCGGTGGCCGCCCGGTAACGAGCTTTAGCGTTGCAGTAAGCCGAACGTGGAAGGGTGCTGATGGCGAACGCCGCGAAGAGACGGAGTGGTTTAACGTGGTGGCATGGGGCAAGCTGGCCGAACTCTGCAATGCCCGGTTGGGCCGTGGGCAGCAGGTGTACATAGAAGGCCGCCTGCAAACCCGTGGCTGGGAAGACACCGAAGGCCGCAAACACTTCCGCACAGAGGTCGTGGCTCGTGATGTGATACTGCTGGGCGAACAGGACACTGCGGAATCTGATGACTATGACGCCGACTATGACGGCTCTGATGGCGAATACGCATTTTAATTGCAGGAGATGAACACATGAGTGATAACGACAGAAGCGAAAATAAACGCGACGACAACTCGCGTTCCTCTAACGACCGTAGTGACCGTGGCAGTAGTGGTGGTGGACGCCCGCGCCGGGGTGGACGCCCACGACGTGGCCGCTACTACTGCCCGGATGGAAAGTGCTTCGACTATAAAGATGTGGATATGCTGAAGCGCAACATCACCGAAATGGGCAAGATTAAACCACGCCGCCAGACGGGTAACTGTGCCCGTTGCCAGCGCCAGCTTGCCCGCGAGATCAAACGTGCCCGCCACATGGCAATGCTGCCGTTTGAAATTGTAGAAGACTGAACCAGATTACGAGCGATAGACGATCAATTCTCGTCAGGGGCATGGCAACCATGCCCCTGTTGCATGGTAGCGAAACTCTACGGAGGGCTTACGAATGGCAAAACGAAATACCACCGGGCTCCCCCGGAAGAAAAGAAAACAGACAAAAGCAGAGGCCGCAGACGCCGAAACCACCAGCGAAGGCGGCATCCTGTCCGGTGTGGTTGGCGGGGGTGGCTACGTCAGCAGAGAAGACCGCGAAAAGCGAATTCAGCGGGTTATCTTTATCGGCATCGGCGGCGTGCTGGGCGTGCTGGCCGTCCTGATTATTGCGGGTATCCTGTGGGAAAGTGTTATCGTTCCACGCCAGACTGTTGCCACAGTCAACGGTGAGAGCATTTCCATAGCAGAGTTTCAGGATCGTGTGCGGCTGGAACGTCTGGTGAGCAACCAGCGCCTGTATAACGACATCCCATTTTTTCTGAATATTGGCCTGATTAGCGACCCGAACCAGATTTTGCAGCAGGAACCCTACGGTAGCCTGTTCCAGGAAATTACATCACAGCCAGAGCTACTCGGTAGCCGTGTACTGAACGATATGATTGATGAGGTGCTCATCCGGCAGCAGGCAGCCGAACTGGGCGTGAGCGTTGACGATGCTGCTGTACAGGAACAGGTTGAGGAATTTTTCAACCTTATCACCGTTACAGAAGAGCCAGACGTGACGGAAGAAGCCACGGAAGAGGTAGACCCAACGACAACGCCAACCCCGTTTGTATCACCAACGCCTTCTCCGGTTCCGACGGATACCCCGATGCCAACACCAACCCCGCTGGTAACGGAGGAAGCGGCCACAGAAGAAGCTGCACCCGGTCTTGAGCCAACAATTACCCCACGCCCGACTGAAACACCATCCCCGACGCCTTCCAATGAAGAGCGCGAAGAGGTGTTCGAAAGTAGCCTGGAACGCTTTTATACAGAGGCCCGCCGCGAGGCTGACCTGAACGAGGATGCGGTTCGCACTTACTTCGAGTTCCTCGTGCTGATGGATGCACTGCGCGAAACCGTGACTGAAGACGTGAACGAGATGGCCCCGTTTGTGAATGCACGGCACATCCTCGTAGAAAATGCAGAACAAGCCGAGCAGGTGCTGGCCGCACTGGAAGCGGGTGAATCTTTTGCAGATCTTGCCCGTGCTGTCTCGACGGATACCGGCTCTGGCTCGCGTGGTGGTGAACTGGGCTGGTCGGCGGCGTCGAACTATGTGCCGCCGTTCCGGGATGCGACGATTGAAGCAGCGATTGGCGAGGTCGTTGGCCCGGTTGAGTCTGAGTTCGGGTTCCACATCATCCAGGTACGCGCCCGCGAAGATCGTGAACTGAGTGAGCAGGAACTGCAACGAGCAAGAGATGCCGAGTTTAACGAGTGGCTGGAGTCTGTTACGGAGGACGAAGCCAATGACATCGTGCGCAACGATAACTGGCCGGGGCATGTCCCGGTAGACCCACAATTTGACCCGTTCCGCCTCGTCGGTGATGACACCACCGATGAAGGTGACGATCATACCGGGGGCATGTAACACCGCACCCCTGCAACTCACCACAGGCATCACACAGGGCATCGTAGACTACGGTGCCCTTTTGCATTGTCACTATGAAAACGAGTGGGCTATAATGCGACCCATGAACGACAAACACATCAACCAACTGGAAGCCCGTCTGGAAAGCCTGATTGAAGGCGCGTTCGCCCATCTATTCGGCAGGCAAATCCGTGCGCAGGATATTGCCCTGCAACTGGCCCGTGCTATGGAAGACAACCTGCGCCAGGGCACCGGGGATGACCGGCGTCCGCTTGCGCCAGACCACTACCGCATCATCATGAACCCGACAGCGCATAAAATACTGGTCAAACGACGACCAGACCTGCTGACCGCGCTCAGTGGTCATCTGGTTGACCTTGCAACGCGAACCGGGTACCGGCTTGATAACCCGCCTGTGGTTGAATTCGAGACAGACGACAGCCTGCCCGATGGCAGGGTGCGCGTGGTAGCAAACCACATTCACCACAGCGCCAGTTCAACCGGCATTATGGAGCCAGTGACGCTGCCAGAATCAACCCGGATGCCGGTTAACGCCCAGGTTGCTCTGGAAAAACAGATTATTCTGTTGCAAGAGCCGCTGCTCAACGTAGGCCGCCACCTCAGCAATCAGATTGTCATCGACGACCCGCACATCTCGCGGCACCATGCACAAATTCGGCTGCGCTTCGGGCGCTATACGATCTTTGATGTACAGAGCCGCACCGGGACGTTCGTCAACGATGTGATGGTAAAGTCTCACGAGTTGCAATCCGGTGATGTGATCCGCGTCGGCAATACACGGCTCATCTACTTCGATGACGAGGACGACACGACCGCTTACAATCTACCGGCTGTGCCACGAGACGAAGATCATTCATGACGCTTGCCATTGTGCTGCTGGTGCTGCGGGTGGTGTCAGCATTGCTGCTGCTATGTGTGGTGGGGCTGGTGTTCCTCGTCATCTGGCGCGATTACCAGAGCGCAACCGTTGAAATCGAAGCATCGCGGCGCGTTTATGGCTATCTGGTGGGCTTGCAAGAGATAGATGAGAGCTACATCCCCACCGGCGAAACGTTCCCTCTGATGGCAATAACCAGCATCGGGCGTGCGCCGATCAACACCATTCGCCTGGATGACCAGTTTGCCAGCAGTGAGCACTGTGCGGTATACATCAAAAATGGTGTGTGGTGGCTGGAAGACCGCAATAGCAGCAACGGCACCAACCTGAACCGAATGGCCGTGCAGGAACCGGTCATTGTGACCAGCGGCGATATTGTCACAATAGGAACCCGGCACTTTAGGCTGGAAATAGAAGGATTTTAACGATGGTAGACGACATCAAGATTGGCGTGATTGGCGGCTCTGGCCTGTACGATATGCCGGACATCACGGATAAAGAAGCGCTGGATATGGATACACCATTCGGTAAACCCTCTGCGCCACTGATGGTGGGTACCCTGCACGGCAAACGGGTGGCATTTGTGCCGCGCCACGGTGACGGCCACATCTACGACCCGACCCACGTGCCCTACCGAGCAAACCTGTATGCGCTGAAGATGCTCGGCGTGCGGTTCGTGATTTCTGTTAGCGCGTGCGGTTCACTACAGGAGCAGTACGAACCGGGGCACATCGTCATGGCCGACCAGCTTTACGATAACACGCGCCATCGAAGCAGCACGTTTTTTGGCAGTGGTATTGCTGCCCACACCCCGGTCGCAGATCCGTTCGACCCTTATTTGCGTGGTGTACTGCTGGAATCCGTGCAGGAATCAGGAGGTATGGCCCATGATGGCGGCCTGTTTATTACGATTGAGGGGCCACGCTATAGTACAAAGGGTGAAAGTCGGCTGTATCGCTCGTGGGGATGTGACATTATTGGCATGACGACCTCACCGGAGGCGTTCCTGGCTGCGGAGGCAGAAATAGCCTATGCGGTGATGGCCCACATCACAGACTATGATGTGTGGCACGAAACCGAGGAGGCCGTGAGCGCAATCTCTGTCGCAGAAACCGCTACCCGCAACGTCGAGACAATTAAAGCAGCCCTCGCCGTTGCGATAGAAAAGCTGGATGAAAATACCCTGTGCCCGGTACATGATAACCTTGCCGGTGCGATCGTCACTGCGCCGGAAAACCTCTCTGATGAGGTACGCACCCGACTGGATGCCATTATCGGCAGATACCTGAATGCTTGACCCCGGTATGGAGCGCGAGGAGCGCAACCGGCGGCTGGAATTTATCCTGCTGGGGGTTGGCGGTGCGTTTATGCTGGTCAGCATTGTGATGCTGGCACTCACACGCGGGCTACAGGCCGGGGACTGGCTGGCGCTGGCAACGTGGGCACTGTGCTGCGTGATGGGTGTGTGGGTGCTGGAAAACCGCCTGCCAGACTATGACCGTCTGGTATTCGCCATCACAATGGTGTTAACCGGGTGGGGGCTGGTTGTCATTGACCGTCTGTCTGACGGGTACATCTATAACTTTGCCAACCGGCAAACGCTGTGGATGGTGCTGGGAGTTGCACTGATGCTGCTGGTGGCAATCCGACCGGAGCCGCTGCGCTGGCTACGTGAGTACCGTTACCTGATGCTAATATTCGGGCTGCTGCTGCTGGTCAGCACGATCATATTTGGCACCAACCCGTCGGGGTCGCCATTTGCGCCGCAGTTGTGGCTGGGTTATGGCCGCGTATTTTTCCAGCCGTCGGAACTGTTGAAGATCATTCTGGTGGGCTTTCTCGCCAGCTATCTCGCAGAGCAATACCCCGCGCTGCGTGCAGAAGGCCTGGATGTGGGTCAGGACAGCCTGTTTGCGCTCTCGCCGCGCATCCTGGGGCCGGTGCTGATGATGTGGGCACTGTCTGTTGTTATTCTGGTGTGGCAGCGTGACCTGGGGGCAGCGACACTGTTTTTTGGTGTGTTTGTGGTGCTGTTGTATGTCGCCAGCAGCAATACGATGGTGGTGGTGGGTGGCGGCATCCTCACCCTGCTGGCGGGTACGGCGGCCTATTTCCTGTTCGGGGTGGTGCAGGTACGGGTAGACATCTGGCTTGACCCGTGGTCGCAGGCGGATGGACGCGCCTACCAGATTGTGCAGAGCTTGCTGGCCTTTGCTGCCGGGGGCGTGTACGGGCAGGGGGTGGGGCAGGGTTCCCCGAACTATATACCCGTCGTTCATTCCGACTTTGTGTTTGCGGCCATCGCAGAGGAGTGGGGTTTGCTGGGTGTGGCTGTCGTTATCATCTGCATCGCAACGCTGGTCATGCGCGGGATGCGGATTGCCATCCTGCAACAGGAACGGGCATTTTACGCGCTCACTGCCGTTGGCCTCAGTGCGCTCATCGGCATCCAGAGCCTGATGATTATGGGGGGCATATTGCGTGTGCTGCCGCTCACGGGCGTCACCCTGCCGTTTATGAGCTACGGCGGCAGTTCACTGGTCGTGAACTTTATCATCGTCGGGCTGCTGCTGCGGCTTTCTCGGCGGGAAAGTGCAACATGAACTTTTCCAGAGAGATTAACCGGCTGATGCGTGCGCTGCTGGGGGCGTTTGCTGTGATGCTGCTGGCAGCCGCCTACTATACGATTGTCGGCCAGTACGCTATCCTCCAGCGCGATGATAACCCCCGCCTGGTAGAGGCAGAACAGGCCCTGCTGCGCGGGCAGATTGTCGATTTTGACGGCAACCTGCTGGCAGAATCAGTCACCGGGCAGAACAATATTGCACAGCGCCGCTACCTTGAACCTGCAACCTACAGCGCCGTGGGGTACTATAGCTTTCGCTATGGCACAGGTGGGGTGGAGGCGGCTTATAACGACATCCTGAGCGGGTCAGACATTACCCCCGGCTTTAACGAGATTGTGCTGCGCCAGCCCCACCGGGGCAACGACATCCAGCTTACGCTGCGGGCGAGTGTGCAACGCGAGATATACGATGCGATGCAGGGCCGACGTGGGGCCGTTATTGTGATGAGCGTGCCCGACGGGGCTGTGTGGGCGCTGGTGAGCACGCCAGATTACAACCCGAACACACTGGACGATGAGTGGGATGCCCTGATTGATGCGCCGGGGAACCCGTTCTTTAACCGGGTATTGCAGGGGCAATACCAGCCCGGTACCATCTTCCAGCTACCCATGCTGGCCGATGCCCTCACACGCGGCCAACTGCTCAGTGCGCAGTTCCCCGGCGGTGCTACCCCGATTCTGGTCAATGGCCTGATATTAAGCTGTGTGGAGGAACCACCACAGTTGCAAATCAACCTGAGTGAGGCTTACGTTTACGGTTGCCCCGGCCCGTTTTCGCAACTGACGGGTGCCCTTGACGTGGAACGGCTCAATCGGTCAATGTCTACCTATCGCATCACGAACCCACCCACACTGGCGGACTTCTTCTTACCAGAGGAGACCACCGGGGAACAGGAAACAGTGCTGGTGATGGATGATGCTACCCTGCGTGAGAATGTGCTGGGCCAGGGAGACATCAACCTGTCCCCGATGGCAATAAACAGCCTTACAGCGGCCATTGCCAACCGGGGCAATGCGCCTTCTCCCTATGTTCTACACGCGACGCGACCACCCGGCACCACCACATGGCAACCGGTACGCCAGCAGCAAACAACCCTCCCATACATGACAGTACAGACGGCCCAGCAGATCGGGCTATTTATGCGGGAATCCGTGTTAACGGGCACAGCAAACGCCACCAGTGATGTTGAACCACCGATTCGTGGTCAGGCTGCCATTGCCTTCTCCGGGGAGGGGGCGCTGGTATGGTTTACCGGGTTCACCAGCAATGGTACTGAGGGCCATGTGGTCACTACGGTTGTGCTGGAAGATACCACAGATGTAGATGAAGCTACGCAGGTCGGGCGTATTGCATTACAGGCTGCCACGGGCACTGGTTCCATCACAGAGTAGGATTTAAGGGCGAGGGCGCTTTGTAATCCCCAGCTTACGTGACCATTTGGCGAAGGTGCTGTTGAAGTGAACCCGGGGTGAACTGAGTTTTGTAACGGGTTCCGCAGTTTGCAAGGACTGGCGGAACTCATCGGCGTTAGAGAAAGGCTGCATAAGCTGGGTGGCGGTGCCATACTCCACGGGTGTGTGGGCATCGGAGCCGGTGGTGCCGCACAGATTGTGTTCCGCAGCGTATTCCTGTGCCAGCCTATTTTCGGTCATGCTCAGGCAGCGTGCATTAAACGTTTCTATGGCGTCTACCTGGTCGATAATGCGGTCGAGATCGTCTTTACGCCACGCCCCCTTGCGATACTTATCAAACGGGTGTGACACGCTGATAAATGCGCCCTGGTC
>JBCCQC010000024.1:0-15206 GCA_039024535.1 Chloroflexota bacterium | reverse complement strand
GCCAGCCTGGGCAGCATTTTCAAGAACCCCCCGGGTGATTACGCTGGACGCCTGATAGAGGCAGCGGAACTCAAGGGACATAACATCGGTGATGCGGCTGTTTCTAAGAAGCACGCCAACTTTTTTATCAACAATGGCGATGCAACTGCAACGGATTACCTTGCACTCATTGAATATGTCCGGGAAACTGTGCATCGTCGGTTCGATGTGCTGCTGGAGCCAGAAATTGAGGTACTCGGCACATCACATTAATTGCGTATCCGTGTCATCTCCGCTAGGATAAGCGGGAAATTTGTCAGTCATTTAAACGGTCAAATCCAGTTGGCATCATCAAGACGAACAAAATCCCGCCGACGCAGCGAAAGCCGTGCCCCGGCAGTGTGGCATGGTGCCGCCGGCCCGGTTGCCTCGCGTGAGCGGACGGTTTCACATCGGGCGGAGTCGGGTTTCCGTCCCGGTTGGCGTGCAGCCAGTGCCACTATTGTTCTCGGTATGCTGGGTGTGCTGGGCGTGTTTTTCGTCTCCAATGCGTTTTACGTGCATACGGTGGCTGTTGGTGGCATGGAAACGCTGACGAAAGAAGAAGTGTTCGCACTGACAGACGTTGCCAACTTCCATCTGTTCTGGATAGATCCGGAGCAGGTGCGCGAGAACCTGATAGCATCACCGACGATTACGGAGGCCGAAGTGAGACTCGGTTGGCCGCCCCAGATGATCCAGATTGTCATCCGGGAGCGGCAGCCCGCCCTTGTGTGGGAGCAGGCCGGGGTTGCCACGTGGATTGATTTGCAGGGGCAGGTGATGCAACTGCGTGAAGACCGAGATACCCTGATTCGTGTGTCTTATGAAGGCGTTGGCGGCACGGAAGACCCGCTTGGCCCGAACGACCGCGTGCCGGTGGACGTGGTGAGTGGGGCATTGCAACTGCGCGAACTGCTGCTGGATGTGCGCCTGCTGCGGTACAACCCGGACTATGGCCTTGGCTTCCGGGATGCGCGGGGGTGGGATGCGTGGTTTGGCACAGGTACGGATATGCCAGATAAGATTTTGATATATAATGCGCTCGTTGAAAATTTGCAGGGGCGGGGCATCCAGCCGGATGTCATCAGTGTGGCAGACCCGGAAGCAGTCTACTACTCCACGTTGTTAGGGCGCTAGCGGAACGTTATGAACGATCTTGTAGTTGGAATTGACGTAGGCACCAATAAAATTTGCACCATCGTGGGCGAAGTGCGCCAGGATGATATTTTTGTGGTCGGGGTGGGGATAGAACCCAGCCGGGGCATGAAAAAAGGTGTGGTTAACGATATTACCTCGCTGACGGCGGCGGTGTCTGCATCGGTGCACAAAGCAGAAAAGAGCAGCGGCTACGACATCGGGCGGGCATTTGTGAGCGTGGCCGGGAATCATATCGCGTCGATGAACAGTCGTGGGGCCACGGGCATCAGCGGGACGCGCGGCGTGACAATGGAAGACATTGACCGGGCGATGGAAGCGGCCCGCGCTATCGCCATCCCGCATAACCGTGAGGTGCTGCATGTGGTGCCGCGCAGTTACTCGCTGGATGGGCAGGACAGAGTGCGCAGCCCGATTGGGATGCACGGGTTCCGTCTGGAAGTCGAAGCACACATCATCACTGCCGCCACAACAAGCGTTGCCAATCTCGAACAGGGCGTGGAAGCTGCCGGGGTCTACGTGGATCGCTTCATCCTGAATCCGCTGGCCTCCGGTGACACTATCCTGACAGCAGATGAGCGCGAAATGGGTATCGTGGTGATTGATATTGGCGGCGGTACCACCGACCTTGCCATCTTCATTGAGGGGACAGTGTGGCATACTGCCGTGATTCCACTCGGCGGCGACCATGTAACCAATGACATTGCCAGTATTTTTCACCTGCCCTTCCACGATGCCGAAGCGGTAAAACTCAAGTATGGTCATGCCGTACCCAGAGCCGTTGATGAAACTGAAACGTTCCTGATTCAGCCGTTTGGTGAGGGGTACCCGGATCCAATAAAGCGTGTCGATCTGGCTGAGGTTATTGAAGCGCGTGCCGAAGAAATGTTTGAGCATGTGCATCAGGAAATTAAACGCTCTGGCTATGATGGCCTGCTGCGTGCCGGTGCCGTCATTACCGGCGGGGCGTCTCAGCTTTCCGGGATGCGCGACGTTGCCGCGAAAGAGTTCGGGTTCCCGGTACGCACGGGTAAGCCGGAAAAACTTACCGGTATGGCCGATGCGCTCAAACACCCATCCTATAGCACGAGTGTGGGGCTGCTGCGGCTGGGCCTGCAAATGGACACGGCTGCGCCTGCTGGCGGGGCAAATGGTGGGGGAGGCATCGGGGCACTGCTGGGTAATCTGTTCAAGCGATTGTTACCCGATAGTGAACGTTAGGCCAGCCTTGCCGAAGATAGGACTTTTTAACCATCTTGATGAAAATGTTTGCGAAGTTGTAACTTCCGCATAGAATAGTGGCATAAGTGGAAGATGAGAGACTGTAACCAGAGTCGGAAGAGGATAATTTATGGATGAGTTCACGCCCGGAGAAAATTTTGCACAGATAAAAGTTGTCGGCGTGGGCGGTGGCGGTGGCAATGCCGTTAACCGCATGGTCGAAGAAGGCCTGGGGGGTGTGGACTTCGTTGCTGTCAACACGGATAACCAGGCGCTGATGCTTTCCCGCGCGAAGACGCGCGTGCGCATCGGTGATAAGCTTACGCGCGGCCTGGGTGCCGGGGGTAACCCGGAGGTTGGCAAGAAAGCCGCAGAAGAAAGCCAGGACGAGCTTTACGAAGTGCTGCGTGGCGCAGATATGGTGTTCATCGCTGCTGGTATGGGCGGTGGCACGGGCACGGGTGCCTCTGCTGTGATTGCCCAGATTGCGAAGGAACTGGGCGCGCTGACTATCGGTGTGGTCACGAAACCGTTTACCTTTGAGGGGTCACGGCGCACACAATCTGCCGAAAGTGGCATTGAGATGCTCAAGTCGCAGGTGGATACGCTGATTGTGATCCCGAACGACCGCTTGCTACAGATGGCTGATAAGCGCGCCACACTGCAACAGGCGTTTACACTGGCCGATGACGTGCTGCGCCAGGGTATTCAGGGGATTTCCGAACTGATTACGGTTCCAGCACTGATTAACCTCGACTTTGCCGATGTGCGCACAATTATGTCTGAGGGTGGCGCCGCGCTGATGGCTGTGGGCCACGCTGACGGCGACGACCGTGCCCGTGCCGCTGCCGAAAACGCGATCAGTAGTGGGCTGCTGGATGTAACGATTGATGGCGCACGCGGCATTCTGTTCAACATCACGGGCGGCAACGACCTGACGCTGTTCGAAGTGAACGAAGCGGCTGCTATCATTAAGGACAGCGCACACCCCGAAGTGAACCTGATCTTCGGTGCGCAGGTAGATGAAACAATGGGCGATGAGGTACGCATCACGGTGATTGCCACGGGTTTTGAGCAGAGCCGGGTGCAGAAGCGGATGCAGCAGAACCAGCCTCCACAGCGTCCGGCGCCACGCCAGCAGCAAAGCGTACCATCACCCCGCCAGCAGAGCGCACCGCCACCACCACAATCACCGCCGCCGCGCCAGCAAGAAGAACAGCAGCGCCCACCA
Organism: Chloroflexota bacterium; assembly: GCA_039024535.1. Taxonomy (GTDB): domain Bacteria; phylum Chloroflexota; class Anaerolineae; order Aggregatilineales; family Phototrophicaceae; genus DAOTTY01. Next base: position 11,578 of record JBCCQC010000024.1, on the reverse strand, counting down.
CAACAGGACTACAACGTTTACAGTGAGCAGGTAGACGCCGATGACACTGACCTGCCAGCATTCATCCGCCGCCGCCGCAACAAGCGTTTCGATTAGGAGGCAACAGGGCGAGCGAAAAGGAAGTGGGGAAATTGGACGACATCTGGTTGACAGCCCAACTGCACCCCACTTTAGCCCTACCGCGATATGAAATCGGGTAAATGGCTGTCAATCAACTGCTAAAGATGCCTAGAGGTAAACCGCCTGAACATCAGACTGTGTACACGAGTGTAATTGTTCGGGAATCCACCCTGCGACCGCTTTGATCGTGGCGATACGCCAATATGTTGACACCAGGTCGAAGTCCATCTACATTAAAACCCGTTTCGGAAGCTGGTTTTTATTTTGCAGTGCTGAAGATAATCTTTCATGGAACAGATACTTACAGGTAAATCTGCATTTGTAACCGGTGGCGGGCAGGGCATCGGGCGTGGCATTGTGGAGCAACTCGCTAAACAGGGCGCACGGGTTACTGTCGCAGAGATTAACCGCAAAACGGGTAAAGCAACTGCCGCAGCTCTCTCCGATGCAGGGTACTCCGTCGAATTCACGGGTGTCGATATTACGTCCGAAGAAAACATAAAACAGGGAATTGCAGAGCATGTCGAGCGATTCGGCACAATGGATATTCTCGTTAACAACGCAGGGCGCAACCAGCATTTCGATGCCTCCACAATGAGCGCTGAGGAATGGCAGGCATCTATGAACCTGAATTTGCGTGGTGCGTGGCTTTGCAGCAAGCATGTTTTGCCGTCGATGGCTCAACGCGAACACGGTGTTATCATCAACATCGCGAGTGTTCACGCGACGATGACCCTGCACAACAACTTCCCCTATAATGTTGCCAAGTCCGGTTTACTCGGGTTGACAAGAAGCCTTGCGTTGGACTGGGGACATAAGAACATTCGCGTCGTGGCAGTCAGTCCGGGTTACATCCGTACACAACCTGTCGTTGATGGTTTTCAACAGGCAGATAACCCCGAGAAGGAAGAAAAACGCATTGCTGACCTCCATCCATTAAAACGCATTGGTTCGCCGGGTGATGTTGGCAGCCTGGTTGCTTATTTGGCCAGTGATGGTGCTGGTTTCATTACGGGTACTGAAATTGTGATTGATGGTGGAATTTCTGCCCGTTACGCAGATTGATGAAGAGCGCGTGTGAGTGAAAATTCTGACGTCAGGCGTTTTGTGGTATGCTTCAGGCATATGGCAGGATGTAAATTGGTAGACGGAGCATCGCCTCAGCGATGGCCCTGTGCGGCACTGAGGGTGCTGCGTAAAAACGAAACCGCCGGAGTGAGAAAGAGCTTTTCCGGCGGGGCGCGTCCATATTGCGTAACGTAGAGGCGGTTAACTTATGCGTGCAACAGAAGCCTCTTGAATTCATTCCATGGGGAGTGTCACAGACATTCCGGCCACCCCGGCAGCATTCTGTAGTGGCAGTGTGGTGTTGCTCCAACCTTTGCTGAATTTATTCGGGCAAGTTGAAGACAGGAGTATAATCTCTGAAACAAAAAAAACTGGCTTCAGGACGGTGAGCAAGTTGTAATGGAAGTTGAACGACCGGGACGACTGCAAAACACATTCGCAAGGGTGCCCTCGTGATGGCTGGCAAGTCCATTGACATAGAAAACCACGCCGAACTGCTTCAGTATTTGCGGGACACAGGCAAAATCCTTGCTGCTGACACGGTTGACGCTATCAATTTGGATGGGGGAGTGTCCAATCGTACGGTATGGGTAAAACGGCAGCAGCAACCAGACTGGATTTTGAAACAGGCACTCGAAAAACTGCGCGTCAAGGTCGATTGGTTCAGTGCGCCAGAGCGCATACATCGTGAAGCAGCGGGGTTGCGCTGGTTCGGGCAAATTATACCCGCGCATGTGCCAGCGTTTGTCTTCGAAGATGAAATACAGCATATACTGGCAATGACAGCAGTTCCGCAGCCGCACCAGAACTGGAAAACCATGCTGCTGAAGGGGCAAGTTGAGGAACATCACGTCCAGCAGTTTGGAACCCTGTTAGCCACTGTACATAATGCTGTTTTCGCCTATCCTGAGCTTATCAAAGCATTTGATGACCGCCGTTTCTTTGAAGATTTACGCATGGAACCCTATTACATCTACACCGCGCAGCAGGTACCACAGGCAGCAAAACCGCTTATGCAGCTTGTGGAAGCGACACGCCAGCGACAACTGGCACTTGTGCATGGCGATTACAGCCCCAAGAATGTACTCGTACAGGACGGAAATCTCTACATCCTCGACTACGAGGTTATTCATTCTGGTGATCCTGCCTTCGATGTGGGTTTTTCCATGACGCATCTACTCAGCAAAGCACATTTCCTTCCTGCGCACCGTTCACAGTTCATTGAGATGGCAAAAACCTACTGGGAAACTTACAGTATCGCGCTCGATAGTCGACTGTCGGGAGACTCGTTTGAGTCCTATGCTGTTCGGCATACCCTTGCGTGCCTGCTGGCGCGGGTGGCAGGGCGCTCTCCGCTGGAATACTTCGATGATCGTCACCAGCAGCGCCAGAAATCAATCGTGCTGTCTCTGCTGGATGCTCCCCCCCGGACAGTTTTTGCTCTCATCGCTGCATTTAACGAAGGATTGAACGAGCCTGATGCCGACGATTAAACGCGTTATTGCCATCGAGATCTTAGATAGCCGTGGACGACCTACTATAATGGCGACCTGCGCTCTGGCCGATGGAACGGTTGCCCATGCATCTGTTCCCTCCGGTGCATCAACGGGCGGGGCAGAGGCGCTGGAACTACGGGATAATGATCCAGTACGGTTCGGTGGGCTGGGTTGCTTGAAGGCTGTTAGTAACGTCAATACAACCATCAACGAAGCACTGAGTGGAAAAACATTCACAACACAATCTGCGTTGGATAATACACTGCTGGAACTGGACGGCAGTAGCAACAAATCTACCCTGGGGGCAAATGCAATTCTGGGCGTTTCGCTGGCATTCTGTCGGGCACAGGCTGCTGCAAACACGCTACCCTTATTCCAGCATATCGCAGCAATCGCAGAAACAACACCACAACTACCTCGCCCGATGATTAACCTGTTCAGCGGCGGCAAGCATGGCGGGCAACAAACAGCTATTCAGGATGTGCAAATTGTCACACCAACTGCCAGTACGATTCAACGTACACTGGAAATGATGAGCGATATTTTCCGTGCAGCAGCAAAACGTGCGGCTAACCAGTACGGAATGCGCTTGCTGACCGCAGATGAAGGTGGCCTTGCACCGCCATTCAATTCCTCGACAGACATGTTTACAGAGGCGGTTGCTGCGATACAGGATGCGGGTTACATCGCCGGAACAGATGCGGCGCTCACAGTTGACGTGGCAGCATCCCACTTCTTTGAGCAGGATCAATATCACATTGATGGCGACACGCTCAACAACAGCGACATGTCACAACGTATACGACAATGGTGCAATGCATTTCCTATTGTGAGTGTAGAAGATGGATTGAGCGACGAGGATTGGAACGGCTGGCATCACCTGTACCAGCAAATTGGGAACGAAACTATGGTATTGGGCGATGATCTACTATGTACGAACCCCGAGCGAATCCGCCGCGCCATAGCAGAGCAATGCGCGAACAGTTTACTCCTTAAAGTGAACCAGATTGGCACGATTACCGAGGCAATTGAAGCGTATAAGATAGCACGTGCTGCAAACTGGCAGGTTGTTGTGAGCGCACGCAGCGGCGAAACCGAAGATGACTGGCTGGCAGACCTTGCTACTGGCCTGGGCGGTGATTATATCAAGGTTGGCTCTATCACACAGTCGGAGCGATTAGCAAAATATAATCGGCTACTTTTTCTGGAAAACCACTTTAACCTCTCACTATGAGGGAAACCTGTGAACCACTCAATCAAAATCGGAGTGAGGAGACCCCACAACAACTGGTTGACGATGCGTCACAAGCTGCCTTTTATTTAAGCGATTTGTTTGCCACCTATTGCAACTTGATTTACACACCATGCATCTAAAAACCTATTCCGGGCAAAGGAAGGCGATAACGCAGAACTGCGCACTGTAAGCCCACTCGTTCTATGTCCATGTTCAGGCTGTCCTGATCTATTTCTGTACTGATGCCATCAACTTTGTATCCAGATCACGCAGATAATCGTGACCATATACCCTATTTTCCAGTGTAACAATCAGATGCTGTGGCAAATCCTGTATGTATTCATTACTGTGTGCCGCTGCTGCCAGTGCAATAGTTGCCACTGTATCAACGTCCCCGGTGAACGCGATACAATCCTTTAGAAGTGCGCTCATGCTGGTATTGCGCTCTACCGCTGTGATGGCTGCAAGTACACTCATCCAACCCTTCGACTTTACTTTGCCCTGCCATACCTGCAACCAATCACCGTCGGCGTGCCGGTCAATGTAACCGCGCAGACCTATCGTCTTACCATGCTCGTAGATGAAGTAATGAGCCATCAGTGCAGCGGCCACTGCCGCGTTAATGCCGTCCGGTGTGTTATGCGTGATCGCGGCCTGTGTTCTGCACTTTGCAATCACCTCAGCGGTATCTGCCAGCACGCCCAGTGGAGCTGCACGCATGGCCGCGCCGCTTTTGTCACTCTCTGGCTGAATGTTGGCAAGGAACGTCTCACCGTCCGGAGTGTCCTGTAAGAATTGATAAAACCGACTGGCATAGCCTTCGCGCGGGTCCCGCTTGAATACCTGTACAAACTTCTTTGCTAGATTGAGCGGTGTCCATGCATTACCACTGAGGAGCAGTTCGGCAATCGCCAGCGACATCTGTGTATCGTCGGTGTAGTAACCCGGTATGATGTTATGGCGTGGATGCTTCACATACCGGGATAGATCGTTGTGTTTTGCAATGAAGTCAGCATCCACATATTCAAAACCTGCGCCGTAGGCATCGCCAACGGCCAGTTCAACCAGCATGTGATCCTCTCCAATTTAAGCAAACGTTATGTGTTGTTCTGTTTTTCAGATGTTCAGGTAGAATGTGCTCCAATGTTACTACCTGAACGCATAAGGACACCCGTTTTATGATTGCCAATTCACTCGCCGTTCGTCAGCACGCCGTGCAGCTTGCCCGCGAAGCCGGTGCGTTGCTGATGGATCGCTTCGAGGAGCCTCACGAGATCAAGCACAAAAGCAGCGTGTTCGACGTTGCCACAGAAGCTGACCGCGCCGCCGAAGACCTGATTGTATCATCGCTGCGGGCCTCCTACCCGGATCATCACATTATGGGAGAAGAAGGCGGCGGTTATGGTGCGCCCGTCGAAGAAGCGGAATACCACTGGTATATTGATCCGCTGGACGGTACCACGAACTTTGCCGGGAACATCCCGCACTTTTGTGTGAGCATTGCACTGGCCGATAAGAACAACCAGCCGCTCATCGGCGTGATCTACGACCCGAACAGTGATGAACTGTTCAGCGCCGTACAGGGCGAAGGGGCGATCTTGAACGACCGTCCGATCAGCGTCTCCGAGGTTGACCGGCTGGATAGTGCCGTCCTTGCGGCGGGTTTCCCGTATGCCAAACGCGGCAAAGACAGCGACGACTACCGTCAGTTCACGTACTTTGCGCCGCGCACCCGTGGGATGCGCCGGTTCGGGAGTGCAGCGCTGGAATTGTGCTGGGTAGCCTCCGGGCGGTTTGAGGCGTACTGGGAGTGGGGCCTTAGCCGGTGGGACTTTTACGCCGGGATGCTCATTGTGCAGGAAGCGGGTGGCATGATGACGGACTTTGTGGGCCAGCAGAGTGAGCGGTTTTATAACGGTCGGCAGGTGCTCGCCACAAATAAAAACCTGCACGAAACCATCGTTACCAGTATGCAGAACGTCCTGCACCCGGCCTGATGTGTAACAGCAATCTATCTATCACATGTAGGGGCGCTGCACGCTGCGCCCCTACAACGGGTGCGATGCTATCATTGCTTTGCCTGTTTGTTATGTTTTTGCCGTTCAATTCCACTACACACGCGCAAACCGTGTGTCCGGATGTAGACGTCGTGACCACGCCAGTAGATACGAGCGCCTTCATGCTGGTGCAGGACTACGGCGCACGTTCCCCGCGCCACGATGGCCGTTACCACACTGGCGAAGACTGGGCGCTGCCCGATGCGACCGCCTACGGGCAGCCGGTGCGTGCCATTGCTACCGGAACCGTCACATACGCTTACGGGCAGGGCTGGGGCCGTGATGGGGGTGTGGTGATTCTGGAGCACACCATGCCAGATGATTCCATTGTCTATAGTGTGTACGGCCACCTGATTGAAACAGATGCTACACCATTCCCAATCGGTGGGGCGTGTGTGCAGGCCGGGGATGCTATCGGCAGCATCGGGGGAGTACGTCCTACAGCTCACCTTCACTTCGAAATCCGTGTGAGCAATGGCAGAACACCGGGGCAGGGCTACACATGGGACTACCCAGACGCGGATGGCTATCGTCGTCCGTCGAAGTTTTTGCTCAACTGGCAGGCAAGGCTCAACCGCACGGTGAGCTTTGTGAGTAATTTACGGGTAGAAAGTGGCTACCACGCGCCGCCATTGCCCCTCAGCGATAACAGCCTCATCTTCCTGAACAACACCGAGATGTTCCGTATTCTGCCGGACGGGCGGCAGTTCTGGCGTAAGGGGCTGGATCGTCCGGCGGTGGCGCTGACTGGCTTCCAGGGGCAGAGCTACCTGCACTACGTCGACGGCATCGTCCAGAACATCTCCGCCGAGGGTGATTTACTGGACTCGTGGCAGACGTTTACCGAAGTGGCCGGAGCACCGTTCACACTGGACGGCAACCCGGTCTTCCCGGCGGCAACGGGTGGTCTGTTCGCGCTGGATATGCGCCTGCAACAGATTGTGTGGGAAGCAGCGAGTATTCCGCTGTTCACGGAGGCGTGGGTAGGGTTGCAGACGGTTGCTGTGCGCACCCACAACGGCGAACTGGTCACATTTGCACGCAACAGTGGCGATATTCTGGACATGGCGCAGGTGGGGCAGCACACTGACTTCACCGTCATGCCGGATGGCACGCTGTGGGCCTATTCGTCGGGTGGGTTGTGGCAGGTGCTGGCCGATGGCGTTTGGACACCGGCGCGTTTTGAGGTGCCGCTGCCGGTTGCATCCGGGGCGGTGGCAACCGGTGAAGGTGGCGACCTGCTGCTGTTTGATGGAACCCATGTGCGCAGCTACGGCAGTAACGATGTGGAACAGTGGGCTTACGAAGTGCCGGACATCACCGGGCGTGCGCAGCTTGTGTGGATTGATGGCCGCGCACTGCTCTACAGCACTGGCGGCGATATTGTCTCGGTCAGTCCGCTGGGTAAATTGTGCCGGGTGCAGGTGTGGGGCGGCGACGAGAGTGCTTACCTGTGGCATGACCTCGGTACAGACGGCATCATGCGCTTACAGATTGGTGGCTCACTGGCCGGGCTGCGCTGGGAACGCTTTTCCCGTGAGTGTGCATGAACCCGGAGTGATCCGGGCCATGTATTGTCGCGTAACATACTACTTTTTCGCGCCAGCGCCCATCTTATCCACCGTGAACGAGTAGGCGAGAAAGTACGAGTCGTCAATGCCCAGCAGCTTCAGCTTCTGTGTGCGTCCGTGCTCATCGGGGTCTTCACTGCGGGCGGGTTTAACTTCTGTAATCGTTGCCCGCATCTTGTGATGCTCGAAGACCTTCACAATGCGCTCTGCTGCCTGTGATGGCATGTTGCCCAGCGTGCCGCTGCCCTGTTGCAACAGATCGAACAGGGGCTTGTTGCGGTTGATGTCGTCGCCAAGATCACGCCACGGGCCGAACGTCGCGCTGTAGGCCGCCTGAATATCGAGTACCAGTTCGTTCGGGTTGGCGGGGATGCCGGCGAAGTTGATTTCGTGGCTGGCCGAGTTATGATGGAACAGAATCGGGTGCTCTACAGCGAAAAACAGCGATCCGAATACACCCAGGCTGGCACGATGCTCTTTCACCCCCAGCGCCCGGATGACATACGCGGTGCGCTCTTGCAGGCCATCGGCTTTCTCGTCATAGCTGGCCGTCTGGATCACAAGCTGGATTTCTTCTGGCACGCCGCCCATCTGGGCCACCAGCAACACGCCCACATCGTTGCTGCCCTCCAGTTCGCGTAAAAGCTGCTCACGCATCGGCATCAGATACGTCCTTCCCGTAAAATCGTCTCAATCACTGCGGGGTGTGGATGCCCGACCTGCTCTAAATCAGCCGCAACCGCGTCAATATCGTAATCGACGGCACGCATGTCAATGTGGGCAGTGTTCCCCTCAAACGTAATCACGGCATACTGGGCTTTACCCGGCGTTTCGAAGCTCATCCCCACACTGCCGGGGTTCACCAGATGGGCGCGGCGCAGATCTCGGTTTACCTGCCGGTGGATGTGGCCGTAAATGCCCATCCGCAACGGACGATCCAGCACACTATCCAGTGCTTCTTCGTCCGGGGTATCATCAGTGATGTTGTACTCGTCGTTGCCGGGGATGGCGTGGTAGCCCATGACGATGCCGTAGTCTTCGGCGGTTGTGCGCAGTTCACGGCCAATGAGCTTGCTCAGGTATTCGTAGTTCTCCCAGCCAAGCTTTTCCGTAGCCCACGGGTATAAAGCGCCCTCAAATTTAAACTGGTTAACGTAAGTATGATATGTCTCTTTGTCCTTTGCCGAACCACGAAAAGAAGAACGCTCATTCGTTACTATCCAGCGATCCGTGTTACCACCAATCACCTTGAAGTTCTCCCTGTCAGCCGCCGCGAGTTCGCGTATTTTCGTCACGCACTCTGCGGGGCGCGGCCCATGTGCAGCCAGGTCGCCCAGCACCCATGTTTTGTCTGCCTCTACAGTTTCAAGGTCATTCAACACAGCATCCAGCGCGTGCAGGTTGCCGTGAATATCAGAGATCACCGCGAGTTTCATCATCTATTTGCTCCACGTAAAAAGGTTTCAAGCGTTTCCGGTGATTTTACCGCATTTGTGGTTTTTTCGCGGAGCGTCAGGTGGTCACTTCTGGTTGCGGAATGGGCCGCCGCATCAAAAAATCTCGGACGGAGCCAAATACACGCCGTGCCCATCGGAAGATTAACACCAGCGCGATCACCAGCCCCACCAGCAAAACGATGCTGACGCCAGTTGCAATCAGTGGGTAAGTGATGAACAGCGCGATCATGCCCAGCACCAGCGTATCTTCCAGCACACTGACGACCGAGTTCGATACCGGTTCCGGGCTGGTATTGACCAGTGCGCGGAAGCTGGCCTTGCTACCGTGGGCAGTGAGGGCTGTTGTTCCCGCCAGCAGCATCACAGCCGTGCGTAGTTCGGGGTCATCTGCCGGGATGAAACCCATTGCCAGCAGCAGGGCCCCTGCAGGACGCACAAACGTATGCAAAAAGTCCCACACGTTATCGACATACGGGATTTTGTCCGCAAAAAACTCCACGAGCAGCAACACACCACTGACCGCCATTACCGGGAGAGTGGCAACAATGTCCATTGCCTCTGGCAGGTCGTACCAGCCAGCGCGTTCCGTAACACCAAGGGCGAACAGCGTAAGATACAGATTGATACCCGACGACAGAGACAGGGGTAGAATAGAAAGTAACAGTTCCATAGCGCAATCCAGAAAAACCGAGTTGACCTGTTAATCAGTATAGTACAACACCCCATTGCGCTGTAAACCACAACACCCCCGAAAGTGGGGGTGTTTTCGCAGGCGAACAGGTGTGTGAGGCTACTTGATTTCGTTGGAGACAGCCGCCTTGACCAGGGCATCGCGCATCTGTGGGGCGTTTTCGAAGCTACCACGGTAGTCTATCACGCCGCTGTTGAGGTTCAGGTGATTGCCTTCCATCGCCTCACGCACTTTTTCACGGTCGCGCAGTGGATAAAAATACTCTCGGGATTGCCGAATGCGTGTTTCAACCCGCTCACGAATGCGGTTGACGCTGTGGCTCTGCGTAATCACGATGAAGTCCTCATCACCCACATGGCCGATAAAGTCCGTATCGTTGCCATATTCGCGTACTGCATTGCGGATCATCAGCGTGACGGCACGCATCACGTCGTCGGCAGCCACAAACCCGTACAATTCCCGGAACTCTCCCAGACTGCTGATAGAGATTTGCAGCACCGCCCACTCGCCACCACTATCCAGCAAGCGTGCCAGCTTCTCATTGACGAGTTCGTCTTCTGGCAGGTCAGTGACCGGATTTGTTAGCGAGGCACGCCCTGCACGGCTGATAGCATTGCGCACGCGCAGCCGCAGTTCCTGGATGTCGAACGGCTTTGTGATGTAGTCCACCACGCCCAGTTCAAGGCCCTGTAGCTTGTCCACCCGGTCGCGCTTTTCCGTCAGGAAGATGATGGGGGTATTTTCTGTCTGGCGCTGGCCGCGCATCTGGCGGCACACCTCATAGCCGTCAATATCTGGCAGGCGAATGTCCAGCACCACAATGTCAACCACCTCTTCCCTGGAAATGCGCAGGGCTTCTTCTCCCCATGATGCCATCAGCACTTCATAGTCCTGTACTTTGAAGTAGGCATTCAGCATTTCTGCCAGGTCAAGATCGTCTTCTACGATGAGAATCCGTGCTTTTTCCATTCGAGTTGCCCCGGTTAAACTTTTCCGATTGGTTGACGATTGATGACAAACACACACTCACTGGCGCCAGTCGCAGCACACTGCTGTTCCCGTACAGCAAACTCATAATCACCGGTAGACCAGCGCAAACAGGCCTGTATAGCCCCTACCAGCCAATGGCACACCGGGTCACTGCTCACCCGGCCCCATGCAAACGGGCTGGGGTCAACCACCAGTTGCCATACATCGGGGTGCTGTTGCAGGGTGGTGGTCTGGTCGCTGTAGGTAGTGAATACTGCTGCCAGCCCCATCAGGCCGATCTCTGCACGGGCGACAGTAGGCAGGGCCATGAACTGGCTTGATGTTACACCACGCAGCACCCCAACCCCCTTCAGGCCATGTTCAAAAAATGGCACCCCTGCCCGGAGCGCGATGCTGCGCCCCCCGCGCGTGCCGAAGGCCGCTTCCAGCGCCATGTTGATCGCTGCAATATCTGCAAAGTCGAAGGTAGGTTGCAGATCATCCGTAGGAAGCCCTGCACCATCGTATGCTTCCAGACCACTCTGTAACAGGATCATCCGGTGAGCATCGACACCAGCAGTTGCCTCAAGCGCCAGCAGCAGCGCCCGTGCGAAGCGATTCGGGTAGGTCAGGCTGGTTGTATCCAGGGGGCGATCCGCCGTTTAAACCAGCTTTTCCAGGTCTTCTACGGTGCGCCCGATGTCCAGAAAGATCAGGCCCAGCTTGGCCTCTTTGCGGGCCATCACGGTTAACACGGCTTCCTCACCCACCGCGTTGAGGATTACATAGCCGCTTTCCCCTTTTACATAGACCTGTTCCAGCGCACCACGGCCCAGCTCACTGGAGATACGCTCGCCCAGTGAAATCATCGCGGCGGACATGGCCGAAACACGGTCTTCTTCAATATTCGGTGGC
>JBCCQC010000023.1:0-15567 GCA_039024535.1 Chloroflexota bacterium | reverse complement strand
GTTCCGGGTTCGATCCCCACATCAGGGAACTGACGATACATGACCTGATATTCATCGCCACGCACACGGCTTACAATCCCGATCTTCATACCGAAGATTTCCAGGCCCAGGCACAGGATCGCCTCAACCTTCTGATCCACGGACGTATCTTCACCGTGTACAATCTCATCAAGTTGTTGCCGCACCCATGCCTCTTTTTGAACCGCAGTTTGAACAGGTTTCATGTACATATCAGTGACCTCCACAGAGCAACACTCTGAAATAGTTGTCTTCGTCATTGGTATGCACCTTACTGACAGCCGCGTTTCAAAACCGTCCCTTTTGCCGTCCTTTACAGTGTATTACGGCAGTTTTTTGCAGCTTCATTTACACTCTTCGGGAATTTTATAACTCCTCTACAGTTCTCACATAAAAACAGAGACGTGCAAACACGCCTCTGTTGAATGTCTGTTTTAGCTGTATTGCAATATTTATCGTGATGCAGGAACCATACCCCCGTACAGGCTTCCAGCTCGAAGATTTCCGTGCTGCTCTAATACCTCGTCGTGATTTTCTGGCTGGTGCTCATTGCAGTGTTGTTCAGGATGTCCGCAGTAGCACTGTGAGGAGTCTCATAAACCACTCCCTCACCATTTCAATCACAAACGCAGAATATCAGGCAGACTTTGACGCGCTGTCATCATCGTCGTCAGTATCTGGCTCTGTTTGCATCAACTGCTGGATCACATGCTCTTCCAGTACCGATGGCGTGCTTGCCTCCGTCAGCAGGTCTGCAGCGGCCAGCGCCGCCCCGATAATCCCGGCCTCGTTGCGCATGGCTGCCGCCACCACAGGCGTATCGGTCTTGAGCCGATGGAAGAACTTTTCCTCTTTTTTGCTCACACCCCCGCCGATAATGTACAGATCCGGCGAGAACAGCGTATCCATCCGATCCAGAAACTTGCTCACGCGCTTGCCCCACTTCTTCCATGAGAGGTCTTCGCGCCTGCGGGCGCTGTCTGCCGCATAATGTTCGGCGTCCATGCCCTTCAACTCCATATGACCGAACTCCGTATTGGGAACGAGCCTGCCATTCACAAAAATAGCACTTCCGATGCCAGTACCGAACGTGAGCACAATAATGGTGCCGTTTTTACCCTTACCGGCCCCATAGGTAAACTCTGCAATCCCGGCAGCATCCGCATCATTGAGGACGATCACCTGCTTGCCCGTTTTCTCGGTAAACAGGCCCTCAGCATCAATGCCGATCCATGCATCGTCAACGTTCGCAGCAGAAAGCGTCACACCGCCCTTGACCACCGCCGGGAAGGTAATCCCGATCGGGCCATCATAATCAAAGTGCTCCACAATTTCTGCCACCACATCGGCCACAGCCCCTGGCTCTGCCGGTTGCGGCGTAGGGATGCGATGACGTTCCGTCACCAATTCCCCCTGATGGACATCAACCAGCGCCCCTTTGATGCCACTACCACCAATATCAATTCCTAAAATTTGCATGTGTTCCGTCCACTCCATGCTGAAAACTGCCCTGCACCATACTCCGTGACCACTGCCACATGAAATCAATCTTAACAGATTTAACGGGCACTTAAAATAAATGAACCTTAAGGATTGTGGTAGGGCACAGCCTGCATCTTCGTGTATAGTGGAGTAAAGATGAAAAGCCAACAGAACAGGAGAAATGCCCTGTGCGTACCCCCCTCATCCTACTACTGGCCGCCCTGCTGGTGGCCCTGCCCGCCGCCGCCAAGGACGCCACCGAAGAACCTCCGATGGGCAGCGATTTCGTGTTCGGGATGGTACTGGTAGGCCCACGCGATGACGAGGGCTGGAGCCAGGCCCACTACGAAGGCGGCCAGTTCGTAGAAGAAACCATCGGGGCAACTATGCTACTGGCCGAGGACTACGGCAGCCTGCTGGCCGGTTTACAACAGGAAGCTGCCCAGAACAACCGCAACCCGGATAACATCGAGCCACCAATGAACGACATTGTGGCAGATATGGTGCTGGACGGCGCCCAACTGATCTTCATGACCTCTGCCGAGTTCGTCAACGATACCAACAGGCTCGCGCTGGAACACCCGGAAGTTACTTTTGTCCAGATTGCCGGGGATGCCGTGCTCACCGGCACCGCGCCTGCTAACGTCGGGAATATCATGGGCCAGATGGAGTGGGGCAAGTTCGCTGTGGGGTGTGCCGCCGCCCTGACGACCGAAACCGGGCAGGTGGGCTACCTTGGGCCACTGATTGACAGTGAAACCCGGCGGTTGGCAGCATCTGCCTACCTGGGCGCACGCCACTGCTACCAGCAATACCGGGGTGACGATGCACCGCCGCTGGTTTTCCGCGTGGAGTGGGTTGGCTTCTGGTTCGAGATCCCCGGTGTAACGCGCAACCCGCGCCGCCTTGTGTTCTCGTTGTACAACAACGACTTCGATGTGGTGCTGTCCGGCATAGACACACCCGTCGCAGTCGAAATTGCCCGCGAGTTCCGCAACAATGGCGACGTAGTGTATGCATCTGCCTATGAAAACACCGGCCCCTGCGACGACCGCCCCGACGTGTGCATCGGCACCGCGTTTTTTAACTGGGGGCCATCCTATGCAGACACAGCCGAACGTGTCATCGCGGGCACATGGGAACCGGAATGGGACTGGCTGGCCCCGAACTGGGATGCCTTTGACGAAGTTGCAGAAACGCCAGTTGGTTTTGTAACAGGTGGAGCCTTCCCGGAAGAATTCGAGGACGAACTGACCGAATTCCTCACTGAAATGGAAGATTACACACGCAACCCCTTTGTTCCGGTCAGCTTCCCCCTGTGGCAGGGGCTGCTGCGGTTACAGGACGGTACGCTGCTGGCTGATGACGAAGAACTGGTGAATCTGCTGGATGTGTGGTACCTGACGCAACTACTGGAAGGCATGGAAGGCGAAAGTTTCCAGTTCCAGCTAGAAGATGATTAGCCTGCCATGGGGGGGCATGGTGAACGCAATCCCATGCCCTGCCGGGTTCCCCATTACCGGGCCTGTGCCGTCTCTGTAGCACCAGCCTGCTGGTTAAACAACAGGCCCTCCGCCTCAAAAATAAGATCGTCTGCTTCTGCCACCAGCGTTGCAGGCACCACAGTAATCTCCGCCAGCGTCAGGGCACGCTCAAACTCTGCAACAGCCTGCGCATACTCCTCCAGCCCGATGTAAGCCCGCCCCATCACCAGCCGCACCCGCGCTGTTTCGCCGCCAGTTGCCAGCGCCTGCTCTGCAAAGTTGAGCGCATTGTCAGCATTGCCCAGTTCAGCATGGGCCTCCGCCCGCAGCAGGTTTGCCAGCGGTTGTAAGTCCGCCGGGATGGTGCCGAAATTGCCGGTGATAAGGTCAATAGCCGCCTGATAGTCACCGTCGGTGGGGTCATCCCCGCCCATAATCACCCGCGCCTCTGCCAGGTCAATCGCCCCGCGTGGCACCTCATCGTTTTCCTCGCGCAGCGTATTCACCAGCGTGCGGGCTGTGTCCAGTTCCCCGGCACGCACCAGCAGGTCAAGCTGCCGAACCCGCAGTTCGGGGTCATCGGTGGCCTCCGCCGCCGCCGCAATATCAGCCAGCGCCAGTGCAACCTGCCCGCGTGCTTCGTAGATCGTGCCACGGGCCACATATGCATCAATCGCCAGGGGCTGGTCGGTGTTTTCTCCTACCACAATCGCCTGTGTATAGGCTTCCAGCGCAAGGGCCGTATTCCCTTCCAGTTCACGAGCCACACCCAGCATCTCCCAGCCCTCTACCACCAGCGGATGATAGTACAGGTACGCCTGCGCAGACAGCGAAGCGTCGCCGGCATCCTCACGGGCGAGGGCAATACGGGTTTGCAGGTCATGGGCCAGCGCACTGACGGGATCCACATACAGCGCAAGGAAAATTTCGAAGCTGGCCTGCTCATAGTCCTCCTGCAAAAAGTAGATTTCAGCACTCTCTACCAGAAAACGAGCATCATCTTCCAGCGCATTGATAGAGCGGGCATCCTCAATGGCCGCGAGTGCAGCCGTATAGTTGTTGCGCAGCTTGTGGCTGCGGGTTAGCACCAGGCGCGGGGCCGCCCACGACTGGTCAAACTCGATAGCGTCTTCGGCGTTCACCTGAGCCTGCTGCCACTCCCGCTGCGCGATGTTCGGATTATCGATGCCGTTTTGCAAATGCACCTCGGCATACCCACCGAGGATAGCCGCCTGCACAGTGGTTTCTTCTGCGCGGGTGAACTGTTCTCGCAGTTCATCTGCCCGATCCAGCAGTTCAAACGCCTCGTCAATCTGCCCCGCACGCGACAGCGCGACCGCCTCGGTGTAGTAGATGAGGGCCTGTTCTGCACCGAAGGTTTGCGGGTCTTCTTCACGCTGCGGGGCCAGCAGCGCGACGGCGGTTTCTGGCAGGCCATCCTCAATCAGGATAAGCCCTTCCTGTACAGCACGGTTGCCCACACCACCGGGGACGAACACAGCGGTTGGCTCGACAAAGTTAATGTCCGATACACCCGGTTGCAGCAGAATTTCTGGCGTGGGAGAACTGGTGGGCTGGTTTTCTGGCGAGGCAGTGGGCGTAAAGGACGCAGTGGGCGTAAAACCCGGTGTATCGCTGGGTGTGGAAGGCGGCGTAGGCGTGGGCGTCAGGGTACGAATCAGGCTGACGAACTCCTCATCGGGATCCAGCAGTGTACGTACAAACGGCGTGTTATACAGAATCACACCGATAATCGTCAGCGGCAGCACCACAAACGTAAACACACCCGTTGCCAGCGCCGCCCGCACTGCCAGAATTTCGTTCTCGCCAGCGCGGTTCTTCTCTTTTTTCACCCACTCAATATCCGGTGGGGTTTCACCCGCGTTCAGGTAAGCCTGCGCGATGGCATCCCCCTCCTCCATATACAGTTCCATGCGCTCTTCATATGTTGCCGGGCGCGGTTCCGGGGTAGGTGGCTCCATCGGGTCAACAGCAGGGACTGGCGGCGGCAGGTCATCGTCCGGGCTGACGATCTTCATGCTATCTGTGCGCAGTTCCGGCGGCGTGGGGGGCGCTACAACCTCCTCAGTGTAGCTAACGAGTTCGTCGGCTTCTTCAACAGGGGCGGCTTCTTCCTCACGCTGGAAGGAAAACAGGTTAGCCGGGGCAGCAGGTTGTGGCTCCGGTTGTGCTGGTGGGGCCGCTTGCGCCGGTGACGCAGGCGCAGGCGGCTGTGAGGCCGCGCCGGGGTTTGCACCCATCACCGCGCCGGGGTCAAGTCCCATTTCGCGGATCATCTTCTTTGCCTGGTCATTACCCGGATCCAGCTCAAGCGTTTTCTTCAGCGATAGCAACTTTTCGCGTTTATTTTCCGCAATACTGGCAAGCACCAGCCACGCCATCGGGTTTTGCGGGTCTTTGCGGATGGCAGCCTGAATAAGCTGCCGTGCCTGTGGGAGCTGCCGCTGCCGTGCTGCGGCCACTGCCTGCTGGAACAGTTGCTTTGCCGATTGATCTGCCACGTGTTTGCCCTTCGGGATTCGCCCGGTTCAGTACGCCAGTTACCCGTTATTGTATCCCTGTGCGATACAACTGCAAACTTACCACACATTACAGCTTTCACACCGGCTGCACGCCCGCACCGCCCTCGTGAACAGCGTAAATTCTACGTGCTACAGACCGCAAACAAACAAAATTTACTCTATTTCGATCCGTTACGTGTTATAACAATCCTGAAACATATTGAGGAAGAATTGTGAAATGAGCGTTAACAAAGTACAGGTCTACTGGCACCGTTATGGCCGGGTGCTGGTACAGCGGTTCAGCGGGTCGGTGTCCTATCTGTCGCTGGCAAATGCCATCAATAAAATTGAATGCAACATCACCGGGTTACAGGGGCACCTTCTGCCGAATGTCATCATCGACATGACCAACCGCTCCCCGGATATGGACATGTCTATATTTACCTTTGCCGATTTACGCCGCCTGCTGCCCCACGACGCGCAGGTTCCGTGCGGCATGAATGTCATCATTGTGGATCGTGACCCCGGATATGCACCGATACAGCGCCTTGCCGCTATGCTGCACACGCTGGGCTATGCAGTGCTGGTAACGGAGACATTTGAGCAAGCGATAGACGAAGTGGAACTGAACAATGATGCTGCGGCAGCCGGATGACCATACTGATCACCCGGCAATACTGTGACGCTCACGCCACTTAACGTGGATGTAATACGTCTTTCGACTTCTGGCATAACCGGGCTGTCTGCCTCAGTGCTCTTGACCAGAACCTCATCCAGCGGTGAATCACTGTACATCCCGTTTAACGCAGAAACAACACCCGGGTGGCATCTCGCCATTTATGGCAGGGGGTAAGCAAGAAGGACATGACGCAATGCCACGCCCTTTTGAGAAAGCTGGGGCGGTTTACTCGCCCTCGTCCAGACGTACCACATTCGGGTCATCGGTCGGGTCTGCCAGGTCAACTTCGCCACCCAGTACTTCAGTGATGTAGTCGATCAGAATCTGGCGCTCGCCCACTTCCGGGTCTTCCGAGCCACGTGCTTCAGAGGCAGCAGCCAGTGCCTGGTAGCCATCGCCGCCCGTGAGCAGGAAGCTGTTGGTCACAAGGCGGAAGGTACGGCTCATGTCGCCCTGCGGCTCACCCTCAGCAACCACCACATCTTCGGTGCCATCCATACGGGTAACAATCAGCGTCACAACGCGGGTGGTTTCTTCAAGGCTCGTCGCGTCAGAAACGCCCTCTACGCTGGCATCGTACTCCAGGTACATACCGGCAATCTGCGGGAAGCGGCCATCAGCAGCCGGTACACGGCTCACAGCGTTCTCAGCAGTAGCCAGCAGTTCATCAGCAGTGATCTCCACAACCACCATGTTGTTGTTAAAGGCCAGTGCAGTACCCACAGTCAGCACGGTTACATTCGGGCCAAGGATGTTTGCGCGGATGCCGCCACCATTCTTCAGCGCGATGTCTGCGCCACCTTCCACAGTTTCGTTAGCAAACCACAGCGAGGACTCCGCAGCAAGGCGACCGAGATTCGTCTCACGGCCACGAACATCAGCACGCAGGCCATTCAGGGCAGTGGTAGTGGTACCAATAACGGTGAACTGTTCCTGAATCAGGTCAGTGCCAACCAGTGCATCGTACACAACCTGCACTTCTTCAGACGGAGCCAGTTCGGTGCCGGTCAACTCGCTCAGTGCAGCAATGGCTTCCTCCGTGCTGGCAATCTGGCCGCTCTGGTCAGCATCAAAGCCCGTAATCACACCGTCACCATCAAACGTCACCAGCAGGTGGCCCACATAGCGGTAAAGCTGCTCTGTGTTCACAACCAGCACAGTGTTGCCATCAGCATCTTCCTGCACAATCGGGTAGTCAGCCGTTGCGCTCTCACCCTCGCGCAGCAGGTTGAACGGGCCGTTCGCTTCGGTACCGGCGAAGAAGCCAGTGGAACCAGCAGATACAATCACGTCAATACCACTCAGGGATTCCGGAGTCAGCGGGTCGCCAGTGAAGTCCTGCGCGTGGTCAAGCAGGACGATTTTATTGAGGCCCTGTGCCTCCAGCAGTGCAACCTGCTCGGCAACCTGGTCTACAGCAGATTCCAGCGGCTGGTTATCTTCCGCGTTGCGGCCACCTATAAAGTCAACACCGGGGATAGTCGTATCCGGGTCTTCAATCACATTAAAGAAGTCTGCCGGGGCGCGGCCAATCAAACCGATACGCTCACCGCCCACCTCAACAAAGGCGCTCTTAGCAACCTGACCGGCGAGGTCTTGTATGCTCTGGCCGTCTTCACCGATTTCAATAGCCGGTACACCCTCAGAAAGTTCAACGTTCTCAAAATCAAGGTTTACAGCCAGGAACGGATAGTCAGCAGAAGCCAGCATGTTAGCAAAATCGTCAATGCCACCGTCGAACTCGTGGTTGCCCATACCGTTAGCAGTCAGGCCCATCGCATTGTAAAACAGCACATCGGCAATACCCGGTGCGCCAAAGTCAGCAACCTCTGCAGATGCCTCATAGAACGGGCCGGGCAGCGTGTGGTCGCCAGCGGTCACATAGATGCTGTTCGCACCATCATTCGGGGCAATCTGGCGCAGGCCATCAATGATAGCGCCATAGTTCAAAATCTTCGGCTCCAGCGTGTTCGGATCCTGGAAAGAAGATTCATTATCAGAACTGTGAATAATCTGGAGCGTGTACTCGTCCTGGGCCTGCACGCCGAACGCGCCAGCCAGCACCAATACCAGTACAAGGGCAGGAATTAGTTTACGAAACATTTGAACTCCTTTTGTTTTTCATATGTGCGACCATATTAGCACACACACACGTTAAAAAAAGGCAGCAGGGTTATGAAAAGTATGCTATGCGCGTTTTAATACGACTTCACATGGATTACGGCGGCGCAAACATGCACTACACACAAATCAACGGCCTGTGGTGGTCAATACGTCCTGGATCACCGTATCACAATCAATATCCGTTAACAGCAGCGGGTCAGATGGAGCTGCCGGGAGTTCCTGCAACCGCAAAGCCCACCAGCCCACATCGTGCCACGCACCAGATTTGTAGCCAATATCAGGGAATGTGCCAATATGCTTGAAGCCCAGCGTTTCGTGCAGTTTCACACTCGCAGCGTTAGGCAGGGTGATGCCGCCAAACGCAGTGTAGTAGCCCTGCGCACGCAATAGCGCCAGCAGCACAGCATACAGCCGGCGGCCCACACCACGCCCACGGTAGCGCACATCCACATACACCGTCACCTCAACCGCCCACTGATACGCTGCCCTCGCACGATGCCTGCTGCCATACACATACCCGGCCACTGCATCATCAATGTCATACACCAGCCACGGGTACTGCGGCAGAGTTTTCTCAATGCGCCCCTGCATCACGTCAGCAGCAGGCGGCTCAGTTTCGAAGGAGATCGGGGTTTCTAAAACAATCGGGCGATAGATTGCTGCTATCGCACCAGCGTCGTCAGGGGTTGCCAGCCTGATGCGGGCAGTCATTTTACACAGCGGGCCACGGATAGTTGGGGCCGGGGCCGGGGTTCGGGTAGCGCCGCGTGCGGACGACCCGATCAATCCGCTGCTGGAAGGCGTCCACCTCACGCGGCATCAGCAAACCATCAAGCTGCTGACGATACTCACTGCTGGAATCAGACAGCGTGCCACACAGCATCTCCACATCATCCATAAACGGCTGCGGAATCTGCTGGCCTGCAAAATCCCAGATAACAGTACGCAGTTTATGATCCTCATTAAATGCAATACCGTGGTCAATACCCCACACCTGCCCCTGCTCATCCAGCAGCAGGTGGCCGCCCTTGCGGTCTGCATTGTTAATCAGCACATCAAACAGCGCAATCCGTGCAAGCTGCGGGGCCATGCCATCATCAAATGAAAAATAGTTCACGTTCGGGTCATGGTTAATGTAAAACTGCACGGAGCCAATCCCATGAACACCATCACGCAATGCCGTAGGCGGCACCACATCCCAGCCCAGCAGCGCCGAAGTCAGATAAGCCGACCGTTCGCGGTTGCACAGCGTCCCATCGGGGAAGTCCCACAGCGGGCGCTCTCCCTTGCGCGGCTTATACACCGCCGGCAGTTCAATGCCGTCCTTCTCCATCGTGACCATAAAAGTGTAGTTGGAGCTGTAACGCAGCATACCGAGGGTATCGATCATTTCCCCGTCATCCAGCACGTCCAGAACCGTTTCCACGGTTAGCTCAACGGATTCTACTTCCGCCTCAGGTTCAGATTCCGGCCCGGTTGCCTCTGGCTTGTCTGTCATTGCTGCACCCTTTAAAACTACACTCACTCAACTGCCCATAGTAGGGGAGGATTCCCCTATGTCCAGTAGTAAACCAGCCTGCCATTCTGCTTCGGGTTGGCGCGGCCCGCCTCTACGGTTTCAATCGCGTGGATGCTCAGCGCCCGCATCTGGTCGCGGCTGCACCACAGTCGCACCACGCCGGGGTCTTCCTCCCCGTCCAGCGCCACCATCTCCTGCGCCACCAGCACCACCATCCCCTGGTCTTCATCGTAGCCAATGCCCATCTGCGCCACGCGGAACATCGGGCGGATCGGCTCGCGTAAGTCCATGTCCATATCAGCCATATCGAAGTTGTTGAATTCCGGCTGTTTGTTGTCCAGGTCGTCAATCAGGTCGTTAATGGCTTCGCTCAGTGCCCATGCCTGCTCCTTCTCGATGACCATTGAGATTAGCTGGCGCTCTTTACCTGCCTGGAGGTGGAAGATGCGCTGCCCCTTGGGGCCAATCGTGCCAATCGTAACGAAGTCTACCGGGTTCAGTTCAAGTTCTACGCTTGCCATAGGATTACCTCAATGTTAAATTCTCTGCGATGCGACGAATCAATCTCCCGATGCCTTTCCATTTTGCTCCGCTTTTTTTCGTGATTTTTCCAGTTCCTGCACATGCGCGGTATCGTTCACTGTCGTAATAAACGGGCGGCTGTGCCCCAGTTGAATGCCCGTGATGGATGCCGGAGAAATCACAATGCGCTGGAACACGTCCAGGTGCATACCAAGGTAATGTGCCACCACCATTTTAATCAGGTCTGCATGGCTGAAGATGGCAATCGTATGGGTGGGGTACTCGCGTGCCAGCCGTTCGATCTCATTCACAGCGCGGGTCTGTACATCGCGCATGGCCTCACCATTGGGGAAGTACGCGCGGGTAGGATACTCCTGGATGACCTCCCACATTTTACGGTGGCGCAGGCTGGCAATAGAAGCCCCCTGCCAGTCCCCATAGTCCACCTCGCCAATCTCGTTATTCAGTTGCAGTTCCAGCTTCGGGTGATGTTGTAATACAGCCTGCGCCGTCTCCATTGTACGATCCAGCGGGCTGGAAATAATCTGGTGAATTTTCGCGTCTGCCAGCCGCAGCCCCAGCGCCTCTGCCTGTGCTTTGCCATCCTCATTCAAATGGACACCCGGCGTGCGTCCGGCCAGCTTTCCGGTTTTAACAAAGTCATTAACTGCGTGGCGGATCAGTAAAATGTGCGTCATAAGCCGTTGATTTCGCGTTCTGGTGATGAAAGGTATTTGAAGTATTCGACAATAAATGTACGAAAAAATCATATCACAAAGCGGTTGGCATTTCAGCCACGCTCACCCTATTCTATTCAACTTCTTGCACGGCATGTTTGTTGCCCCTACACCCGCCAGATTTACAATGAGTTTACATCCTCCACGCACCCCGTTTACACCCCTGCGGCACACTGTGAGCATCACTAACGCAAATACACAGGAGCGCAACACCATGAACCTGAAGAGACTTCTCACCACAACCGCAGCCGCAGCCCTCCTCGCCGGGGGCGTGATGACCGCAGGCGCCCAGGACACCACCGAAGAACCACCCCCCTCCACACAGGCAGAAGAAGATACCGGTCGGCGTGGCAGCGCACGAGGCCCGCGTGCAATTGGCGGCAGCGAACTCCGCGCCCTCGTAGAGCAGTACACCGGCCTCAGCGGGCGGGAACTGCGCGAATCCATGCGGGATGACGCCACCCTTGCCAGCCTCATCGAAGCCAACGGTGAAAACGTGGACTCCTTTATAGAAGAAGCCACAGCCCTTGCAGAAGCACGCATTGACGAAGCCGTTGAAAACGGTCGTGTTGACGCAGAACGCGCCGAAACCCTGAAGAGCGAACTGAACGAAACGATCACAACAATGGTCAACAGCGACCGCCCCATCCGTGACGGCCTGCGCGGTCGTGGTGGCCCCGGCGGGCGGCTCGGTGGCCTGATGAACGAGGAAACCGCCGCCCTGATTGAAAGCTACACCGGCATGGAGCCACAGGCAGTTGTAGAAGCCCTGCGTGACGGTGACACCCTCGCCAGCCTGATTGAAGCCAATGGCGGTGACGTGGACGCTTTCGTCACAGAAATGACCGCTATTGCAGAGGCCCGCATTGATGAACGTGCTGCCACCATGAAGGAAAACCTGCCCACCACCATCGAAGACTTTGTAAACGGCGAAGGCCCGCTGCGTGCTGGCCCACGCGCACTGCGCGACAATTCATAACCCACCCACACCCACACACCAACCGAATCACAACAAACACCCTGCCGACGCGGGGTGTTTTGTTATGGAAGTATCAAGGTACGAGCCACCCCTTTTACTTTATTAACTCATCAAGATTACAATCGTAAAGTGAGCATTTATTGGGAGCGAAACCATGCCAGTCTATACCACATGGGCAGACACAGCCCGAACCTGTACCTGTACACGGCTGACGGGCTATTGGACGTGGGAAGACTTCCGCAGGGCACATAACAGAGGCCTGCGGATGATGGATGAAACCCCCGCTGATGTGGTGCATGTCATCATAGATTTCTCCTCAAGCAAAGCGATCCCTCCCAACGCCATTTTCCACTTCACATACTACGGGCGGCAACTACACCCGAAAACCGGTCAGATTATCGGGGTTGGGGTACCCCAACTGCTGATGACCACTGCCCGCCTGATGGATCTCGTCCTGCCGGACATTGCAACAAACGTACACATCATGCCAACAAAAGCCGAAGCACTGACCTTTCTCGGACTGAACTCACAGGCCCATTCCTGAGCAATGCCAGAAGTATAAAAATGTGTTCATATTTCGCAATATTTACACAATTCACAATGCATCCCTCTTATACTGAGTTCGTAAACGCCATGTAATAAGGAAGCTTTGATATGGGTTGTGTTACTTCATGGGACGACGATTACAGAACCATCATGCGCTGCACGCTCACTGCACCGTGGTCGTTTGATGACATCCGCGCGACAGAACCGGACGTATATGCACAGATCCGGTCAAACCAGCACTACATCGGCATGATCATCCACATCACAGAACCGTTCCATCTACCGACGGACGCCCTGCGCAACTTTCAGAGGCAGTTCATCACCCAGCCGGATGAGGTCGCAATGACCGTATTTGTGGTCAAAACCTCACCGATGGTCAACATGTTATTCGGCATCATAGAGCGCATAGGGCGGCGCGGCAATCACATTGTGGTACGCACTGAAAACATGGATGAAGCGCGTCACTTCATCTACAACCACCTGGACAGAGTCAACGACCGCACCCGCCCCGGCAAAACCGGCTAGTCAACTTCCCCGATCTTCCGCGTAATCACAATCTGGTTCACCCCCATACTCAACGGCGTAAACATCGTCTGTGTAAGCACCTGCGCCAGCGCCGGCAGGCCAAACACCGCGAACTGCGCCGTTTTCGGGATCACCGGCAGGTACGGCACATCCCACAACCCATCGCCAAACTGCCGAATGACCTCAAACCCGTTCGCCTCGCTCCACTGCCGCCACTGTGCCGGGGGATGCACGTTGATGTGTGTTTTATCCTTGCCGATGGCGTCCGTGTCGTGGTCTTTAAAGCGGCGCAGCGTATAATCTGGCTGTGGCGTGGCATACAAAAACAGGCCGCCCGGTTTAAGCAGGCCGTTCACATCACGGATAGTCTGTTCCGGGTCAGGCAAATGCTCCACCAGATGCAGCGCCACAACCGCGCTAAAACTCCCGGCCTCAAAGTTCTCGCGAATAGCGCCCACGTCCATCACATGGGCTTCCGCTTTCGGCGCGTTGAGCTTCGTCTGCTCAATGCTGTAATCAATCAGGTCAATGCCCACCGCATGGAAGTCATCCTGCAACAGCCCCAGCAGGTGCCCCAACCCGCAGCCCATTTCCAGCAGTTTGCCGCCATCGTTCGGCGCGAACCGCTTAACCAGTGCGGCATAGTAACGCCGCGCAAACCAGTACATGCTGAATTTGCCCAGGCCACGGTCGGCATAGTTCCACTTCTCGAAGTACTCTTTTGTGTAGTGTTGTGTCGGTGCGTCCGTCATACTTCTCTCTCACGTTCTGCGTAAATCAAAACGGCGGAGAATATGACCCCGCCGCATGTGTGCCGATGTGTCGGCAGCGTTACGATGTATAAGCCCCCAGTTCAACCGGCTGCGTATCGCCCGTTACATCGTACAACTCAAACCGTAAATCCGGCAGTTGTAGCACACCATACGTCCGCGACGTAGAGCGCATGGTGTCCATGGTGTACAGCGAACCGGGGTTCACCACACAGCCAGAATCTACCGTCAGGAACATGGGCACGTGTGTGTGACCTGTCACCATGACATCCACACTCAGCGAACTGAGCATCATGTTCAGCAGCGTGGACGACACATGCGCCTCGTATAACCCCCAGATGTTATTACCCGGCTTGCCGTGGCACATATAAAATGCCATGCCGCCAATCTCCTCCTGATACTCAATCGGGAGGTTCTTAAGATACTGCTTATTCTCCCGAGAAATATCATAGGCCCACTCATCGTGGTTGCCGCGCACTGTAGGGATGCCCCGCGTGCGCATCACATCAACGACGGCGTTCGGGTTCGGGCCACGCCCGATCAGATCCCCCGCACACAGGATGCGGTCTACCCGGTGGTGGTTATCCAGCCGTTCCAGCGTGGATTGCAGTGCTTCATAGTCGCCGTGGATGTCTGATATAATCCCAACTTTCATCCTTATATATCCTGGTATTCACGTAATTGAGTCCATTATATGTCATTCCGCGCAGCAATCGCTATAGGATGTCTATTTATAACGTTTCTCAACACTTCACCAACAGTCAGCGCACAGGGCATCCCGCCGTGTGGCTGGGAGCGCGAAACCACCGTAGATGTGCCGTGGGCCGGGGACGGCAATCTGTGGTGTGTGGAGCGCGTTGTAGAAGACATATCCTTCGGGGCGGTTGGCTTCTACCACCTCACCGCCGCAGATGATGGTAGCCTCTACGCCACCCTGCCCGCACTCAACAGCGTGGCCCACATCACGGACACA
This sequence comes from Chloroflexota bacterium, assembly GCA_039024535.1. Classification (GTDB taxonomy): domain Bacteria; phylum Chloroflexota; class Anaerolineae; order Aggregatilineales; family Phototrophicaceae; genus DAOTTY01. The sequence continues at coordinate 687 of JBCCQC010000023.1, read as the reverse complement.
GACGGCGACCTGCTCCCGGACACCCCCACAATCGTCCTCAGCGACCTCACGCGCCCGGTAGGTATCGACTGGCAAGACGGCACACTGTACATCGCCGGTAACGAACACCTCTACCGCTACAACGTGGCCGACAACGAACTGACCACACTGGCCGATAACATCCCGTGGGGCTGGACGGGCTACCCGACTGCGGGCGTGACCGTGCATGACGACCGAATCTATGTGGCAGCGGGTGGCGATGCCGCCTGCACTCCCGGACGCGGCGCGGTCTACAGCTATGCGCTGGATGGCAGCGACCGCGAAACCGTCGCTACGGGGTTGATGGCCCCGGCGGATGTGGCACACATGCACGGGGCGCTGTGGGTGGCAGATGCAGCCACAGAGCGCGTGCTGGAACTGCTCCCCGGCGCGGATTATGGGGCGTGCAGCGGCGCAGATAGCCCTGATGTGGCGGCGTATACGTTCGCGGCAGGGAGTAGGCCGGTGGCACTGGCGGCCTATGGTGCCGGGACGTTCCCACAGATGGAAAATCGTTTGCTGGTCGCGCTGCACGGCGACATCAGCAACGTGATTGTGGAGGGCTATGATGTGGTGGCCCTCGCGTTTGATGGTGGCGCACCCGCAAACCATAGTAACGTGCTGCCCGTGGTGCCACAGTACCCTGCCATCACGGAGCAAAAGCTGCAC